>JAZDIW010000044.1:0-37622 GCA_043804575.1 bacterium | reverse complement strand
GGCATTGGAAGGCGGCGCTGGTGGAATATCGGGCCTGTTTAAAAACTTTTGAGCAGCACGGTGACCGGCAGGGGATGGCAAAAAGCCGTCATCAGATCGGGACGGTGTATCAGTTGCAGGGGGACTGGGAGGCGGCGCTTTCGGAGTATCGGGCCAGTCTGGAAATCAAGGAGCAGATCGGGGACCGGCAGGGGATGGCAACAACGCACAGCCAGTTGGGTTTGCTCTATCGGGAAAAGCAGGAATACAGTGAGGCGCTTCGGCATTCACTCGTCGCGCTGCAGGTCTTTTCGGAAATTGGCGACCCGCGCGTGAAAGTGATTCTGTCACACCTTGTCACCTACAGGCAAGAGTGGGGCGCGGAGGTGTTTGACAGGGCGTGGAGGGAGATGACGGAGCAGGAGGTACCGGAGGAGCTAAGAAAGGATAAAGGATGAATCCCGAGCCAGTGGTTCCATCCGGGCTTGTTGCCCAAATCGCCTGTACACGACAGGGGGAGTGGACAGAGGCTGTGGCGCTACTTTAGCAGAATCATCTTCCGCGTTTCTTGCGCTTGCCCGGCGTTGAGAGTATAGAAGTAGGTTCCTGAAGGCAGACATTGCCCGTTGACAGTCGCGCTGTGGAATCCGGGTCCAATCATCCCGAAATCGAGCCGCAGGATTTCGCGGCCGAGCAAATCAAAGACGATGAGTTTTGCGGCGTTCGAAGTGGGCAGGAAGAATCGAATGGTCGTAGAAGAGTTGAAGGGATTCGGCCAGTTCTGCGCCAACTCTATTTGTGACGGAATTGAGGCGGAGATTCTCCCGCTTGTATTCCCTCGCCACGACGCGTCGAACTTCACATCCAAGTCTCCCGTGACGAAATACGAGGTCCACGCGATGGCCGCGCCACGAAGATTCTGCACATTGGGACCCGCGCACATCCCGATTTGAAATCCCGCTGCGGCCTGATGGTCATTTACGACGACCGCCGCCACGCCCGTGGAACCCGGGCTTCCACAAGCCCCCTCGCACGCCCAAACGGTTCCCGCAAGCGAGTCTTCAGAGCCGAAATGAGCAAAACTTAGATGGAAGTTGCTGCCATCGGATTCAATGACAGCGTGCGGCTCGATGTCATAGCTCTCTCCCGGAGATACTTGAATTCCCTCCGACCAACTTCGACCCGAATCCTCCGAAAAGCTGTAGAGAATATCCAGATCATGGGGAACAGGTTCATAGGTGTAGGCGATAAGCGCAAAGCCGCCGTACGCACAAAGACTGGGCGAGCCAAAAGCGCGATGGTCACTGGAAAGGGAACGCGGCTGCGTCCAAGTGGCTCCGAAATCGTCGCTTGCCATCAAATAAATCATCGAGCCTCGCTCGCCGGACCTCTCGGCTTCACACGCGAAGAAAATGCGAGAACCTTCTTGATATTTCGCTGTGGATAAGCTCGACCGTCCCTCTATCGAATCTCGCAGGAAGGAGGCAACAGGAAGTGAGCGATGCAGGCTATTTCCTCGGTTGATGGATAGATGAAAGAAGTATTCGAGAGAATCCGGCTCGCGCAGGCAGGCGTGCGTGATGTAGATGTACGGGTCTTCCGGCTCGTCGCGACTATCCGAGTGAATCCCCGCCGATTTTTCAATCGAAGGCGTTGTGGCAATGGGGAGACTGGACAGCTCCTGCGGATCCGTTGAGCCCGTTGGTAATCGCAGAAGATATATGTCTATATCATCCGCTGCAGGAAAGCACTCACAGACCATATAGACATAGTCATTATCGGCAGCGAGCTTCCCCATTCCGATTGGGTCGTCCGCAGCAATGGTCGCACTTGGACCCCATGAAAGACCACCATCGGTAGACCAGCGAAGTCGCAGGTAGTCAAAGTTGCCTTCATCGTCCAAAACGGAGCAGCAGGCATAGAGATATTGCCCATCCGGCGTTGTGCAGAGAGCCGGATGAACCTCATCGCGAGATGTCCCAAAAATGATACTGTCGAAATCCCAGTCCAGATGCGGATCGCCATCTGGAGCAATCATCAGATGAAAGGTGGGTTCGACTTTCTCTTTTGCGGAGGGAATAGCGAGGAGAATCGTGGTGAGGGAACAGGAACTCACCCCAAGCAGGAGCCTGTACATCTCTCATTCCTCAATCAGCCGTTCCAAAATTTGGACGGCATTCGTGGCGGCGCCTTTGCGCAAATTGTCGCCAACGACCCATAGCTGCAGTGCCTTCGGTTGACGTGGATTCCATCGCAACCGGCCGACAAAAACCTCATCGCGACCGGCGCAGTCCAACGGAGTCACATAGTCTTGGCCGCCCATGATGACCAGACCTTGAGCGTTGCGCAAATGCTCATACGCTTCCGCAAGGGAAATCTCTTTTTCAAATTCGGCGAAGATAGAGACGCTGTGGCCGACACGCACCGGAACGCGAACCGTCGTTACATGCACGAGGAGGCCTGGTGCAGATAGAATCTTTGGAATTTCTTCGGCAATCTTCCGCTCTTCGAAGCAAAAACCTTCGGCATCGAAATCGCCAATTTGAGGGAAGAGATTGAAGGCGATGGAATGTGGATAAACCGAAGGCGGTAAGTCAGGATTCGCAATTTGTCCGTCCAATTCTTCCAGTGCTTTCTGGCCGGTACCTGAAACAGATTGGTAGGTTGAAATCACGAGACGAGAGAGATGAAACGCTTTGTGCAAAGGGGCCAGAGCTACGCACGCAATCGCCGCCGTGCAATTGGGATTAGCGATGAGGCCTTGGTGATGGCGCAGCTCGTTAGCGTTTGCTTCGGGCACGACGAGGGGCACATCGGCTTTCATTCGGAAATAAGATGAATTGTCAATGACGACTGTGCCCGCTTCGCGAAATCGCGGCACCCACTCGGACGCCAGAGACTTTCTTAATGCAAACAGAGCATAGTCGACCTTGAGTGAGCCGTCGCCGAGCTCTTGGATTTCATGCTCCCGTCCTTGAAAGCTCAACAGATGACCTTTCGAGCGAGCCGAAGCGAAAAGAGAAAGATGACGAATCGGAATCTCTCTCTCCTCCAAAACGCGCAGCATTGTGCGTCCCACCAGGCCCGTTGCACCTACAACGGCCAAAGAGATGTCTCGTTTCATTTTCTTGGGGCTAAAATCAGATAGAGGCCGAGCGCAATCAACGCCACAGGCCAAAGCTCGACGCGGAAATCGATCCAGTCTTCTTCGTAGGCCAACCAAAGAGCACCCAGAATGAAAAGGACTCCTCCCCAAAAGGTGTAGCCAAACAGACGGCGCGCGGCAGGCAGCTTTTTCTCTGACAGTAGAAACAAGCGCTGCTCCAGACTATCCACCTTCTTTTCCAAGCGCTCGATGAGCACTGTCATCCGCTGTTCAAAATCTTCTTCTGCCATTCCTCTCGGCCTCTTTTTGTGAGATTTATTTCTTTCTGTCCGGCATCAAATTCCGCACAACATTCGGAGCTTCCTCGAGGACTTTTTTTAGTCCTTCCGGATTTCGCCCGCCTGCGGTCGCCAAATGGGGCTTCCCTCCGCCGCCCCCGCCGATATGCTTGCCGAGTTCTTTGACTACCGGCACCGCATCAAAGCCTTTCGCCACAAGATCCGGTGTCACAACGCAGAGGATATGCGGCTTTCCTCCCAAGAATGTTGTCAAAACGCCGACGCCCGAGCCGAGCGCGTCACGCAGAGCGTCTCCCAACTCCTTCAGATGGTCGAGAGAGTCGGCCTCCACACCGCCGCAGGCAATCTTCACATTGTCTACGATTGCCGCGCCCGTGGCAAGTTTCTGCATCTCGGCTCGCGCCGTCTCTGCTTTTAGCTTTGTCAGCTCCTTTTCCAGAGTCTTTTTCTCATCGAGCATTTTGCGCAGTTTTTCGAGCGAGTCAGAGCCATGACTTCCGAGCTCTTCAACAAAAGCATCCACAATGCGCGAACGCTCTGTGAGGTAATGCCGAGCCGCCTCTCCCGTCAGAGCTTCAATGCGTCGAATGCCGGCGGCAGCGGCGGTTTCGTTGCGGATGACAAGAAGACCAATATCACCGGTTCGCTTCACATGGCACCCGCCGCAGAGCTCCCTCGAATGGATATGCACATCGCCCCACGGCAACAACTCCTCCGTTGTGCCGATTTGAATCATGCGCACTTTTTCCGCATATTTCTCCCCAAAGAGAGCCATCGCGCCAAGCTCTTGAGCCCGCTTCAGAGAAAGCATGTGTGCCGTAACGAGAAGATTTTCACGAACCATTTCGTTGACACGCTCCTCGATATGCGATAGCTCATCGGCTGTCGGTTTTTGGAAATGGGAATAGTCGAAACGAAAATAATCCGGCGCCACGAGCGAGCCCTGCTGATGAACATGATCGCCCAAAATTCCACGCAGCGCGCGATGTAACAGATGCGTCGCCGTGTGATTATACTGCGTGGGCAGGCGATGCTCCGGAGCAACACGAGCGACAACACTTCTGCCGACAAGTTCAGGCAATAGTCCCGCCTTATCTTCCACGATGATGTGAGCGCGTAAACCTCGGTCGAACTGGACATCCGCAACCGGAAGTTCCAAATTGTCCGCCAAGATAGCGCCTCGATCTCCGACTTGCCCGCCGGATTCCGCGTAGAAAGGCGTCTGCTGCAAGAAGAGCCGCTGACCTGCATAGCCGTTCACTATCGTTTCAATCTCAAGCCGGTCATATCCGACAAAAACATCCGGAGCCGAAGGATCGAGTAGGACGCGCTTTTCGTCACCACCTGTATCATAGGCGAATCGGCCCGCTTTCCGCGCACGTTCGCGCTGGGCCTCCATCGCCTCTTGAAATCCCACTGCATCCAACTGCAATCCTTGCTCGCGGGCCATGAGCTCGGTCAAATCAAGAGGGAATCCAAAAGTATCATAGAGCCGGAAGACCTCTTCGCCCGGCAAGATATTCTGACCATTTCTCTTGGCGGTTTCGACAATCTGGTCGAAAATGTCCAAGCCTCGATCAAGTGTTTTACCGAAATGCTCTTCTTCGGCTTTGATTACCAGAGAGGCGTGATGATGATGAGCTTTCAATTCAGGAAAGACATCGGCCATCTGATTGACCAGAATCGGCACCAGTTTGTAGATGAAAGGCTCGTGAACATCCAGCTTGCGACCGAATCGCGCCGCGCGCCGCAAAATACGCCGCAAGACATAGCCACGCCCTTCGTTTCCGGGCATGGCCCCGTCACAAATAGCGAAAGTAAGGCATCGCACATGATCCGCAATCACACGATGAGGGATACCACCTGCATCCGAGACATACGGCTTTTTCGAAACTTCTTCGATCTTCCTCATCAGCGGCATGAAGAGATCCGTTTCGTAGTTGGAGCGTTTGCCACCCAGAACCGCCGTGATGCGCTCCAGTCCCGCGCCTGTGTCCACATGTTTCGCGGGCAGAGGCTCCAATTTCCCCTCGGGGAGGCGATTGAATTGAATGAAGACGAGATTCCACAGCTCAATGAAGCGCGGCGAACCGGTATTGACAAATGCCTTGGGATTGTCGTCGAATTCCGGGCCGCGGTCAATGTGAATCTCCGAGCAGGGTCCGCAAGGCCCGGTTTCGCCCATCTCCCAGAAGTTGTCCTTCTTGCCGAAGCGCAGCACATGAGCATGGGCAATATCCGTCTCGGAAAACCATATCTTTTCCGCCTCATCATCTTCTTCGTAAATGGTGGCATAAAGTCTTTCTTTGGGCATTCTCCAAATATCGGTCATTAACTCCCACGCCCACAGGATGGCCTCGCGTTTGAAGTAATCGCCGAAACTCCAGTTGCCCAGCATCTCAAAGAAGGTATGATGATAGGGACTTGGGCCGACTTCCTCCAAATCGTTATGTTTGCCCGAAACGCGAATACATTTTTGTGTATTTGCCGCACGCGTGTAGTCTCGGCTTTCCAAGCCCAGAAAGATGGGCTTGAATTGATTCATGCCCGCATTCGTGAAGAGCAGCGTCGGGTCATCCTGAGGCACGACCGGCGCCGACGGCACGAAGGTATGCCCCTGCCGACGAAAGAATTCAATGAAGCTCTCGCGAACCTCTCGAGAAGTCATCGCACTATTCTTCTTTCTCACTCTTCTGCAAGGCCGTCCGAGCCTGCTTTATGGCCTCGCTGATTGCATCCCAATTGTACCCGCGCCGCGCAAGATACGAGCTGACACGCCGAAAACAAACATCTGCGCCCAAAGGAGAGAATTGTTTCCACTTTTTCATCGCCATTACCTTGGCGGATTGTGATTCGATTTCCCCCGTGACATGTTCCTCAACGACTTCCCGTGCAAGCCGGAGCGATATTCCTTGTTTCAGAAGTTCCCCGATGAGAACATGCCCTGCTCGGGGTCTCGTTTCCAGGCGGCGCTCAACGAAGTTCTTCGCGAAGTCTCGGTCGTTGACGAAATTCTTCCGGCGACAGGCAGCCAATACTTCACGAATGACGGTCTCGTTGAATCCCTTGTCTCGCAGCTTCTCCGATAGCCTGCGTTCGGAATAAGCGCGGCGCGCCAGTAATTTCAATGCAACCTTGAGCGCCGCATCCTTATCTCCCTTGTCAACGCTATGGTCTCTCGCCACGCAAGAAAACTCCTATCTGAAGCAAGACGACGGAGGCCGGGCCGATACGCCGCTGTCCGACAGGCTCGTCCAATCCAAAATGATAAGCGACTTCGGCCATCACTCCAAGACCAAGGGGAGCCTTGCCTTTGAAACCGAACGCAACCAGGCCGACGGGTGCTTCCCCGTCAAACTCGGATACAATACTCCCCTTGCCGTAGCCCGGAACAACCTGTCCGGCTTTCACGACACCGCGCGTTGCCGCGAAATCGGCTCCGCCGCCGCAATAGAGCATCGGCAGTGTCCAAGTGTGAAAAAGCACTCGGGCACCAAACTGCATCTGCGAATAATGGCTGTCGTAGGTTCCGCTTTGTCCGCCGGTGATGTTATCCCAATAGAGCACCGAGGGTGCTATCCAGATATGCGGCGCGACATCCAAATCAAGGCGTGCCCCAACGACATAACCTCCCCCACTGGAAAAATCATGGGGATCAACCGCCGGTCCCAAAAGAGGTTTCTTGGAGGCCGCATAGCCGGTCGTCAGAACGAGGTCATGCGCCATCCCATCGGCTGCGAGGAGAAACAGTGCCGTAAGTAGGAAAGCTGTGCGCACAAGTCTCATGCTATTTCTTGCTCCGGGAGGTTTTCGCTTCCGGTTCGACGGCTGTTTTCGGAATGCGGGGAACAAAGCCAAGCTTTTCTCTTACCTCGCTCTCGATCTTGCTCAATAGGTCGGCGTTCTCTGTAAGCAACTCCACAACACGCTCGCGACCTTGCCCCAGACGCTCATCCCCATAGGCATACCATGTTCCCGTGCGCTTCACGATGTCTTTTTCGGCGGCGAGGTCCAAAACATCGCCTGCTCGTGAAATCCCCTTTCCATAGACAATATCGAACTCCGCCTGCTTGAACGGCGGAGCCACTTTGTTCTTTACGACTTTTACTCGCGTCCGGCTGCCGATGACATTGTCGCCGTCCTTGATGGAAGCGATTCGGCGAATTTCCAACCGCACTGTGGAGTAGAATTTCAGCGCTTGACCGCCGGTCGTCGTCTCCGGATTGCCGAACATGACGCCGATTCTCATGCGCATTTGATTAATAAAAACAAGGGATGTATGCGAACGAGAAACGGTGGCGGTGAGTTTGCGCAGCGCCTGAGACATTAGACGCGCCTGAAGTCCGGGCAGAGAGTCGCCCATATCGCCTTCAATTTCCGCTCTGGGCACGAGCGCGGCCACGCTATCCACCACGACAATATCGAGAGCTCCTGAGCGAATCAGAGTCTCGGCAATCTCCAACCCTTGCTCTCCTGTATCGGGCTGCGAAATAAGCAGATTGTCGAGGTCCACTCCCAAGGCTTTGGCATATTGTGGGTCCAGCGCATGCTCGGCGTCAACAATGGCGGCAAAGCCTCCACTCTTTTGAGCTTGAGCAATGAGGTGGAGCGCCAAAGTCGTCTTGCCGGAAGCTTCCGGGCCGTAGATTTCCGTCACACGGCCTCGCGGCACGCCGCCAACCCCTAAGGCCGCGTCCAAAGACAAAGAGCCCGTGGGAATCACCGAGATCTGCACTCGCGCGCCCTCCTCTCCCAGACGCATGATGGAGCCCTTGCCAAACTGCTTTTCAATCTGGCCAATCGCCATGTCCAATGCGCGCGCTTTTTCGGTTGTTTCCGACGCCATATTCTATCTCCTTTTCAATAGGATATTTTCATGGGGAAACGCCTATGCTTCGGGAGGTTATCTCCTACACAACGCGTCCCGTTTCCGCGTAGGTTTTGAGCCGCTCGAGGTTCTGCTTCATCATTGTTCGCACCATTCCTTCGCCGATGAGTCTGTCAAAGAGATGTGCCCAGAGTCCTTCGAGCTCGTATTCGCCGGTGAGAATCAGAGTCGTCTCGCTCTCATGCTCGGCTTCGAGACGATAGGTCAATCTTGCGGACTTCACTTGCCTGAGCCAATCCGCTGTGCCGCCGCAAGGTGTTTCACTAAAGAAATTGGGCGGCTCGCAATGAGTCACCTCGGTATGAAGCGTATGAATCTTGCCATTGACTTCGATGCGCGCTTTGCGTATCGTTCCCACCTGGAGCGGCCCTGCGGGCTCATAGAGCAGATCCCGGATATTCAGGCACCAAAACTCCATCTCTTTGGCATCGGTGAGGAGATGCCACACCTTCTCTTTCGTCGCCTGAATATCTACGATTACCTGGGCACGCGGCATAGTTTTTACGACTTGAGCTCCATTCGGGATTGAGGCCGGTATTCCGCACCCGTGGGCTTCAAAATACTCTGCATCAGCAGGACTTCACGAATTTGCACGGCATCGGTTTCGAGCTTATAATCGAGGAGTGCCCTCGTCATCCGCTCCTTGCCCATCGGCTCTTTGATGCGCGCAATCGTCAGATGAGGCGTGAAAGCGCGCTCCTCGCGAGGAAATCCCAACCCTTCCATTTCACTCTCGACCTGCGCCTGCAACTCAAGAACCGATTTGCCCCCATCGAGTCCGGCCCAATAGACTCGCGGCCGCTTGGAGTTCGGAAAACAGCCCGTTCCTCTCATGCGAATATCGAACGGCACGACTCCTTCGCAGGCGTGCTCAAGTCCCGCGACAATTTCACCGACTTTCTCTTCGGGAACTTCACCGAGGAATTTCAGCGTCAGGTGCATTCCCTCAGACCTCGCCCAGCTTATCCCGCGCCCAAGCCATTCGATGGAACTCTGCAACTGGGCCAACTTCTCTTTCCATTCCTCGGGCAAATCTATGGCAATGAAGAGTCTCATTAGGATCGCTCATTCCTGCGAGATTGAACTTACTCGCTCTCTTGCATCAGTTTCTTGTAGAACAAGAAAAGGAGCGTCTGCGCAAAACGCATCTTATTTATTTCGCGTGTATAGGCCGCTTGAGTTCTCTGCGCAACCGTCTCTCGGGCGTCTGCGACGGCCACCCAAACGGTTCCCACCGGCTTTTCCAGTGTGCCGCCATCGGGCCCCGCGATGCCGGTCGTGGCGAGCCCATAGTCTGTTTTCGCCTTTCGCTGCACGCCTTCGGCCATCGCGCGCGCGACTTCTTCCGAAACGGCGCCGTGCTCCTCAATCAGTGCTTGCGGTACATCCAGCAATTCCGTCTTCGAACGGTTCGAATAGGTCACAAAAGCACGCTCGAAAAAATTGGAGCTCCCAGGAATATTCGTGAAAGTATGCGCAACCAATCCGCCTGTGCAGGATTCGGCGATCGCAACCGTCTTATGCCGATTCCTCAGAATGCGCGCGATAACCTCTGCCAGACTCTGCCGACCGACGGCATAGACAAACTCGCCGATGCCCTCTCGCACAAGCCCTTCGGCTTCGGCAAGTTGTGCCTCCGCCTCGTAGGGGTCATCTGATTTCGCTGTTAGATGCAGCGTGACTCCCATGGGCGACGGCAAGAATGCAAGCTCGACGAGTTCATGGATGTGCGGCATGTCTCGCAAGCGCTCCAGAATCAGCGATTCGCCGATGCCCGTTGTCTGAAGGATCTTCGACGGAATAGGAGTCGCTTGGAGATTCTCCTGCAACCGAGGCAGGACATGGCTTTCCATCATGGCTTCCAATTCGTGGGGCACACCGGGCAGAACGAAGATCTCGCGTCCCTCTCTTGCGATGTGCATTCCCGGCGCGGTTCCGAGAGGATTGGCAATGACTTCAGCGCTGCGTGGAAAGACGGCTTGATTCCGTGAGACCTCCGGCATCGTTCGGCCAAAAGATGCAAAGCGCGCTTTGACGGCTTCCAACAGATCTTCCCGAAGCGCCAATTCGAGACCGAAAAAATTCGCCACCGCCTCCTTCGTGACATCATCGGGCGTTGGGCCAAGACCGCCCGACAGGATGACAACGGAAGCTCGCTTCAGAGATTGACTGAGCGCCGCCTGAATTTCGGCAATGTCGTCGGCAACGACAGAGCTCCAGCGGACGGGGATGCCTATTTCAACAAGAGTCCGTCCAAGAAAAGCCGCATTCCCATTGACGACCTGCCCCGAGAGCAGCTCATTGCCGATGGTGATGATTTCCCCCGAGTGGCGCCTGCTTTCGGACATTGACTTTGACTTCCTTCGCCAAACAGTATTAAACTACGAAAAAAAGGGCAAGAGAGTCAAGAGGTGTAGACATAACAGGGAGAGCGCGCCGGCCAGCACATCGTCTATCATTACACCCCATCCGACGGGGAGTTTTTGGCTTTGGCGAATCCCGAGCGGTTTCCAAATATCAAAGAGCCGAAAGAGAAGAAAGGCCGCAAGAAATATCTTCAGGGATTGCTGTGCGAAAAGGAGCGAAATCCACTGCCCCGTGAGCTCGTCAATGACAATGGGTTTGCCGTCGTGACCGTAGCGGCGCTCGCCGCGCGTAGCCAGCCACACCCCAAGGAAGAAAAAAGGGACCACAAGCAGCAAGGAGGGCCAAAATCGCACACCCGGCAGAAACCATAAGACGACGCAGGCCAGCGCACTCCCGAATGTCGCTGGCGCAATGGGCGCAAATCCGGTTCCGAGTCCGGTCGTAACAATCGTTTCAAGGAAAAGCTGAAGTCGTTTCATGCTATACTCTCGCCGAGGCAGATCCCCTGATCTGCCCGGAATTTTCGAGGTGTCTGCGCTTGCAGCCGACCCGGCGCACTGCCGTGCGGCACTACATGGTGATGCTTTCCATCGGAAGATTGAAACGGCTCTCGTGCTCGTGACTCGTTTCCAATCAATGGCATTTGACCAGCCGTGATCGCTTGATGGGTCTGCCATTCTCCGCCGAAGATGGCTATTGGATCCTCTCGAAAACCGCCAGGTAAGACGCCTACCGCCAGTGCAACTCACGCAGGATCTTGCGATTGCCCCAAATGTAGTCCACGAGAGTAAATCCCGTGTAAAGCGTCACGATAAGCATGAGGAAAAAGACAATCTTCAGGAAATGGGGCAGAAGCCAGGGAAAATCCAGAAGGTCGAGTGCCAGAATGGTGATAGCGGCGGTTCCCTGAATCGCACCCTTCCATTTCCCACTTCGACGCGCACCGACCGCGACGCCCTGCAAAGCCGCCAAGGTGCGCACATAGGCCACGCCGACATCGCGGTAAACCAGCACTGCCACCATCCATGCCGCCGCATAGCCGTAGACCAGAAAGCCGATGAAACAGGAGATGCGCGCGAGGGCATCTGCAAGAGGGTCAAGCAATTTGCCGACCTCGGAGGTTTCTCCGCGAGCTCTCGCCATCCAACCGTCTGCGATGTCCGTCACTTCGACGAGGACGGCAATAAGAAGCCCGCCGAGTTTGGCCCCCGGCCAATCTGATAAATAGACGATGAGAAAGAGTGGCCCAAGCGCCAGGCGAGAGAGCGTGATTTTATTCGGAAGACCTATGCGCGCTTTCACTTCAGAACCTTCATGATATTGATTTTTCCGCTGAGGCCAAAGAGACCGGCAACCACATCGCATTTGCAGGTGAACAGGCAGGCTATTCGCCCGGGGAGCTTGTGCTGCGAAGCATGCATGGCATAGAAATTGGCCTGGCCTTTCGTGATGATGAGTTCGGCGCGCTGCAGCGCCGCATGGAGCTCATCGCTCGCTTCCTCGAGCGAAATGCCCAGCGTGTCCGGTCCTGCGCAAATCACATCGCCTGCGTGCGCCTGCGTGTTCAGGAAATTGAAATCCTCCAGAGTTGCATCGGAGGTAATCGGTCCGCCACGATAAGGAACAATCGTGTGACAGCTGAAATCCCGCAAGTAATCCAGGACGATATTGTCGAACGCCAGCTCACCCACATTATCCGGAATGTAGAGGATTTCCCGCGCGCCGTGCACAAGATCCCACAGACTGTCGAAATCATCCACAGCGAATCCTTTGCGAAGTTTCGCCTCCAACATTGCTTCGATTTCATCGGGGGAGAAGCCATACCCTGTCCCCACCGTGCGAAAATCGAGGTGATTGGCCGCTATGGCCCACTCGACGGCGAGTCGAAACCCTTC
The DNA here is from genome assembly GCA_043804575.1 of bacterium. Lineage (GTDB taxonomy): Bacteria > Electryoneota > RPQS01 > RPQS01 > DYHQ01 > JAZDIW01. Next base: position 25,088 of record JAZDIW010000044.1, on the reverse strand, counting down.
TTTCTGAGATAGAACCTCTAATCTCCGCCGCAATTTTTCGGCGAGGACTCGACCGACTTCGTTGCATGCGTGGCGCAGCTCTGCAAAGGGAACCGGCAGCCCTGCGATTTGCTTCAGTCTCCTGTGAACTCCTGTAATATAGTAGGACGGAGCGCGGGAGAGATTGAATTCTCCGTCAAGAAATTGGCGCGCACTCGCGAGGATCTCCTGCTTCTTCTCCTCGGAAATATCCGGAAGAAGATGAAGTGCTCCCGAAAGATCATCCAAAATACAGCGGCGGCAGGCTTCGGCCGTAACTTGAGAGTCTGTTGTCATCACGGGAGACTGTGTTGCACGAAAACCAACGAGAACATAAGAATCCTACTGTTCGTTGCGGGGAAAGGTCCCCTTCCTCGTCTTAGGCTAATGAAGTCGCCATCCATAGAGTCGAAGGCGGGGATTGTAGGGAATGCAGACTTCATCCGTGCCCAGGACTCTCAGGGACTTCAAGACAATATCGTTTGGATCAACGGCATTCTGCAGATCATCTTCCCGCAAATAAAAAGCCTTGCGGGCGTGCGTCAGCTGCGGCTGCAAATAGGGAAGATACTCGGCAACTGCGACCGAATCTCCCGCGCCGTCCACACGGATCCAATAGGGACGAGTCTCATAGCCATAGTATTGCAGAATGCCCATCGCATAACCCTTGAGAAGAACCAAGGGAGCCTCGCCGCCCACGCGACCCTTCAGATAGTCCGCCGCCCCGCGCCAGTCCACGCGACGGCCGTAGTGAACCGGGTCGGTATAGAAATGGAGAAGAGAGATTCCTACAAGGAACGCATACCCCAGTCCGATCAGCACTTGAAGAGCGCGCGTGCGCAGACCTTGAAACCCCCATGCAAAGAGGAGAAGAACAAAGGGCAACAGGAAAATGAGATATTTCGGCCCCATGATGTTCTTTTTCGTGGCCAGAGCGAATCCATAAGCCAAGAGAGCGGGAACTATAAGCAACGCCGTCGTCAGAAAAAGCGCGAAGCGTTCTTTCCGTTGTGCCAAGGTTCGAACGGCACCAAACAGAAGCAATCCGAATATGAGAAGACAAGGCAGCACATAGTGCCAATTTTCGATGAGAATCCGCCCGCCAATGCCTCTGCCCTGTCCCAGTTCCGGCAAGTCGAAGAGATTGAATCCGACGGTGAACGAGGCCGCAAGTTTCGGCAACGCACTCGGAAGATGGACTTTGTATTTCACATTGCGCAAATCGTAGAACCAAAGAATATTTCCAAGATTGGGCAGATACAAGAGGGCGACGGCTATCAGAGAGATCCAAAAGGGTTTCCACCGAACAGCTTGTCTGTCCAGCAAGGCCAAGAGCGCAAATCCGCCAAGACAGAAACCATAGAAGAGGTGCGTGTACATCCCCACCAGGCCGACGAGAGCTCCCAAAACCAGCGTGGAGATGCGCCTTCGTTGCCGGTAATCCAAATAACAGAGAAGCTGCGCCAGGGCCAAGAGAACGAGCAAAGAATACATGCGCAGCTCTTGAGAAAATTCAATGTGCACGGGGGAGGTCGCCAGGAGAAGGCTGAATCCCAAGGCAAAGCCCCGTCCACCCAGATGTTTTCCGACAGCCCACGCCAAAGGCACCGACAGCAATCCGAAGAGGAGGGGCAACATCCGAAGACCGATCTCGCCGTCGAAGCCCATCGTGCGCCACAGGAAAAGAAGCGTAAAGAAAACGGGACGATGGCAGTCGTCGCTTCGTGTCAGAAAATGATCACTGTCTCGAAGGAGCGTGAACTCCTCATCTCCATAAAAGCTATCACCGAGATTCGGCAGACGAAGAAGAAGTGCCAGAAGAATTACCAGCGCCAGCCATATCCACGGGCGATTCGTTTGTGCATTCATCGGAGAACTCGAAGGCTTGTGCACAAAATCAACCTCGGGTTCTGACATCGACAGCGACGGAGCTGTTCTGGGCTATGGTTGTAGGTTCCAGAGCGACTTGGGAAGCGTCCTTTACTTCCATTTCCCTCTTTACGGTGTGGGCGAGCTGGACCACGATGGCCGCTGTCACCCAATAGAAATAGCCGATTTGATCCGATTGGAGCAACGCGGTGACAAACAAGTTGATGACATAGAGAAAAGTCAATCCTTGAAAAGCCGCGGCCAAAATTCGGTGGCTTTCTCGCTCACTTCGACGCAGAATCCGCGCGTGCCGGTAGAGCAGGATCGGAGGCACAAGAAAGAGCAATGTCCCCACGACCCCATATTCCACGAGCATCCAGGCAAGACTCTGAGCATCCGAGGAGATTCCCCATTTTCGGAAGAAGGCAACCGTTGGAGATTGCTGAGCGGCGAAAAAACTGCGCGTAGCCGCTCCCGGACCGAAACCGAAGACAAAAGCCTGCAAGCTGGAAGTCGCAAGACGGAACCCGCTTTCGGCTTGAAAGAATCGCCCTGCGCGAGCCTCCCCCGTGCCTGAAGCCCAAGGCCGGGAAGTCTCCAAATCTCTTTCGATCACGGACCCGATGTTCGTTATGTAGGTAATGGGATTACGCCCCGAAATCCAATAGCCTGTTTTGACCAGAACATAGTCCACGCCCACAAACAAAGTGAAGCTGAACAGTCCGATCGCTACGGCCAAGCCCGGTCGCCGTATCCATTCTCGCCGCAGCATGAAAAGCGTCAGCGGAATCAATACAATAAAGAATGCCTTTCCCTCTCCCAAAATCGGTGGAATATGGAGAAAGAGAATCAGGAGCAGAAGCCTCAGTCGCAAGCGACGCTGTTCGACCATCGTCGCAATGAGAAAGGCAATCCAGCCCAGAAGAAAGACGGCCAAAACCCCCGTGGCATTCAACCCGAAAGTCCCGCCCATGCGATCCCAAGGATCCCAGGTGGTCGTCGGAGCCGCTTGAAACTCCAAAAGAACAATCGGAATCTGCACCAGTGCAATGGCAAATTGGAGATAGAGCAGGCGGCGGGCAAACTTCTCGCTAAGGTCTATCGAAGAAAGAACGACGAACAATATCAAATATTTCAGGGATACCCGCAGACCCAGAAAAGCGACCGCGGTGGGCGTTTCGTTAATCAGAGCGGAAAAGAGGCTGAAAAGGAGAAGACCCCAAATCCACATTTCCGCCGCCGGAGCAGGCCGTGCGCGAAGGTGCGGAAACAGGAAGAAATACCGCACCAAAAAAATAATCAGGATGAAGTCAATAAACCAGGTAAATGAGGGCGGAACAATCTTCACCCAGAACGCCAGCCAGTCAAAGAAGTACGAGGAGAAAGCCAAGATGACCAATGCGAAGCGCGGGAAGAGAAAGAAGAGAATGGCAAACGGGGCCCCGATGGCGAAGAAGCGAAGTAACTCGGGCAATTCGCTCGGAGAGAAGAAGAGAAATATTCCGTTTGTATATAAGTAGAGGATGACGGCAATCGTCACCCCTACCAGTAATCGCTCAGGTCTCAACCTATTGCCCAATCGTCTCACACTCCTGTGCCATTACCCAACCAAGCACAATAACCCCAACCAGTCCGGGCTCAGAGGATCTCCGAGCGCCCTTCAAGGGCCTTGGCAAGGGTCACTTCATCCACATGTTCCAGATCCGAGCCCACGGGCACTCCGCACGCAATGCGAGTAACCCGTACCCCCTTCGGTTTCAAGACCTGCGCAAGATAGAGTGCGGTGGCATCACCCTCGGTGGTTGGATTGGTGGCAAGAATGACTTCATGGGTCGAAGCATCCATGCGCCGAATGAGTTCCTGTATCCGCAAGTCTTCAGGCGAGACACCGTCCAAAGGGGAAAGCGCCCCACCTAAGACATGAAAGAGACCTCGATAGCCTTTCGTCTTCTCAATCATCAAGACATCACTCGGTGTCTCCACAACACAAATCAGGCTGCGGTCCCGCTTCGGATTTCGGCAAATGGAACAGGGATCTTCCTCCGTCAAATTGAAGCATATCGAGCAAAACTTGATTCGCTTCTTGACCTCTGTTAGGGCCTCCGAGAGTGCATCCACCTCGGTCTTGGGTGCACGCATCACATGAAGGGCGATGCGAGCCGCCGATTTCGGCCCCAGACCGGGAAGCTTTGCCAGCAGTCCGGTGAGCCTTTCGAGTGCGGGCGAAAACTCGAACATGCTACATCCCCGACAGACTCATCCCCGGAGGAAGCAATCCTCCCGTCGCCTGAGCCATATGCTCCTGGGCGGCGGCGCGAGATTTTTCAATGGCCGCCGTAACACCCGCAAGCACGAGGTCCTCAAGCGTCTCCGGGTCATCGGGAGTAATGGCTTCGTGAGCAATACGAATGGAGAGAATGTCTCCTTTTCCGTTCGCCACCACTTTCACCGCACCTCCCCCTGCGCTCGCTTCCACCTCGAGCGTCTCCAACTCTTCCTGCGCTTTGGCCAGCATTTCCTGCAACATTTGCGCCTGCTGTAGCAGCTTGTTCATTCCACCCTTCACACAAAATCCTCCGATAATGAAGCGACTATTCTTTCTTTGGAGATACCTTCGAAGTGTCTTTCACTTCCATGACTTCACCCCCAAACTTCTCTACGAGCATGTCAATCGTGCTTTCCCCCGTTTTCGCGGATTTTCCTTTCGATGGAGCCTTCTCCGCCGGGGCAGCTTTCGGGGATTCCTGAGGCGGACTCGGGCTTTTCTTTTCGGGTTTGCTTGCCGCAGGAGTCTCATCGGGCGCAATCGTCGTCACAACGGGAGTGCTGGGAACAGCGGGCAAGGGTGAGGTGGATGGTGTGCCCGTTCCTCGCAGCTTGGACAGAATATCGGCGATCTGGACGCTGCGGTCCAGCCCGACCCAGCGCAGGAACGCCACTTCAAAACGCACGCGCGGATTCAGACTTCGGCGCAGCTCGGACTCGGTTTCGGAGGCAAGTTTCATCAGCCGCAGCAGGTCTTCCGAGACAAACTCGTCCGCCCAAGCGCCCGGAGTCTCCCCGCTCGCGCCCGAGGCGGCAGTCGTCTGGCCGACTTTCAAGAAGAGCAGCTCCATCCAATAGTGCTGCAAGCCTCGCAGAAGCTCGCCATAGTCAACTCCGTCATTGGCAAGCTGCGCCAAATGCGGCAGAGCCGCAGCGAAATCATGGCGGGCGATGATTTCCGTTGTCCGCTCCATCAGCTCTCGCGGAAGAATTCCGAGTACCTGGCGCACGGCTTCGAAGGGGATGTCGGCTCCCGCGTAGGCAACGAGTTGGTCAAGGAGTCCCTCGGCATCCCGCAGAGAGCCTTCGGCTCGCCGGGCCATAATCTCCAGCGCCTCGTCAGAAATCGTGATAGGCTCCTGCCGGCAGATTTTTCGCAAGTGTGCGGCCATCACTTCGGGCGGGATGCGATGGAAATCAAAACGCTGACACCGGGAAAGAATCGTAAACGGGACTTTGTGAACCTCCGTCGTCGCAAAAATGAAAAGTATATGTTCGGGCGGCTCCTCTAAGGTCTTCAGAAGGGCATTGAAGGCTGGGCCTGTCAGCATGTGCACTTCGTCAATGACATAGACCTTCTTGCGAGCCGAGACGGGTGAGAGCCGCACGGTCTCGCGCAAGCGGCGCACATCTTCCACCGAGTTATTCGAAGCTCCATCAATTTCGACGACATCCAAGCAGCGGTCATCGAGAATCTGCCGGCAGATTTCGCACTCGTTGCAGGGTTCCTGCGCGGGACCGTTTAGACAATTAACCGCACGAGCCAAAATGCGAGCCGTGGAGGTTTTGCCAATGCCGCGAGGGCCGGTCAAGATATAGGCGTGCGCCACCCGCCCCGATGTCAATGCATTCTGGAGCGTAATGGTGATGTGTTCCTGTCCGATCACATCGGCGAATCTTGTGGGTCGCCAGCGCCTGGCTAAAACAGTGTAGGTCACGATTTGCGTAGGGTTTATTCAGAAAGATATTTCATCAAAGAACTCTGAAAAGGCGCCCGAAGCACTCCCGCGGCACAAGAACCATCGGCTGACCGTTGCTACCTTCCGGTCCTGGCGGGATTGGGCCGACATTCCTTGCACGGGACTCACAGGCGCCTTTTCAGTCACACAAAAATCCGGTTTTGCCTTGATTTTCCAACCCAAGCAGCGAATTTTCAGATTGCCGGAACTGAGATTCGAGAAGCCACCTACTTCCCGGTTCCATCGGTGGGGTATTTGGCCCGGTGGAGCAGAGCGGATTCGAACCGCCGACCTATGCGTTGCGAACGCATTGCTCTCCCAGCTGAGCTACTGCCCCATTTTTGACGGAAATAACATACCGAAATTCCCCATGAATGTCAAGCGCAAAGGCCTGAGCAAATTCGCGGGACTGGGCAATTGGGAATGACATTTGCCCTACTTATGAAGGACGAGTCATATGGGTCGTACCTCGGCGTTTATTATCTAATATACAGAGACTTGGCCAAGTTCGTATCAGGCAAAAACCTCCCAGAGGTCGCGCAAACAAGAAACTTTTGCCCCAAGACGAAACATAGAGCATTATGAGCCAATCTCCCCCGCACTCGACGCTTCCAACGGTGCCTTCAAAACCGGCTGAAGTCACCAATTCCTCTACGGGACAGCCGAAGCCTGCTGCACCGGAAAGAGCCACCCCTCCGTCCTCTCTCGTTCGGGCTCTGGCAAACAGCATTGACAGCCTGCTGACGGGGAAGATTTTCTCTCGCTCTGCCCTTTCCGGTGAAAGGGAAGACGATTCCTCGAGCGTTCCGCCGCAAGCCTTCGCCGTTGAAGTTCTATTGGAAATATTCGACCAAAGCCCGGATGCCCTCTTCATCGTAAACGGTTTGGATGGGCAGATCCATTTCTGCAATCAAACGGGCGCGAACTGGACAGGGGAGCAGCGCGAAGCGCTCGTCGGACGCGACTTCGCCTCCCTTTTTCCGCATAGCGAAAACAGCATGGCCACGAGGCTTTGGCAGGAACCCAGCCATTGCCAAGGAGCCGCGTTGACCCTCGGCATCCCCTACCTGAATCCAGCGCACCGCACGATTGAATTTCGAAGTGCTCTGATCGCACAAGCCGAGGAGAGCTGGGTCTTTCTCTCCGGGCGAGACCTCGGACCACAGGAATTGGATTTGGAAAGCGCCTTGCGCGCGGAGCGGGATCGCTTGAACGCGCTCGTTCGAAGCCTGCGGGATGGACTCGTGCTGCTCTCGAAGAAAGGGGACATTCTCTTCGCGAATCCGGCCGTTGAAGAGATGTTCGGGAGGGAGAATCTGCCCCAAATTTGCCGCACATGGATGAAGCAATTCACCGCCTATGACCAAGCGGGAATTCTGGGATTCAGCTCCCCGTATGAAGGACAGACGCTCGAGCTGCCTTTGAATGATGGTCGCACTTTCTTGGTGACCCGCTCGTTTCTCTTTGAAGGAAGGGGTGCGGCATCGGTCATGATGATTGCCAAAGACATCACAGAACTGAAACTCCTCCAGGAAAAGGGGCATCAACTGGAGATGGAGCTCTTGAGAGAATCGAAACTCGCCGAGTTTGGCGCTCTGGCCGCCGGCATCGCTCATAATCTGAACGGCCCTTTGACGAGCGTCTTGGGTTCCTGTGATCTGATCGCCTTGACCCAAGGAACGAGTCCCGATGTCGAGCGCATCCGCGGTCAAGCCCTGGCCATGAAAGAGATCATCGAGACTCTCATGCGGAAGAGTCGCCAAGAGCAGAACCCGGAACCCCAAGAGATCTCCATCAACGAGCTGATTGAAACCGAATGGAAGTTCCTTCACGCGAATCTCTTCTTCAAACATGATGTGGAAAAGCGCCTCGAACTCGATGAAACCTTACCTGCGATTTGGGCGGTCTATTCGGATCTATCCCAGGCGATTGGCAATCTATTGCGCAACGCCATTGACGCCCTTCAGGAGTGCGAGGAAAGACGGCTCGTGGTGCGCACCCGCCGCAATGAGCGATTCCTGCTTGTAGAAATCGAAGACACCGGCGTAGGCATCACACCGGAAGATATGGCCAGTCTGTTCAAGCCCTTCTTCACCACGAAGCCGATGGTGGGAATGGGAACCGCGGATCAGCCGACGGGAACGGGACTCGGCCTGGCAACAAGCCGCTCTCTTCTGGCGCGTTATGGTGCGGAAATCCTCGTGGAGAGTACTTGGCAAAAAGGCTCCACTTTCACCGTTCGATTCCCCCTTTCGCCTCCCCCCTCGACCGAATAGAGGGATTCCGACAGTGGACTTGCTTCTCCTTCCACCAGCCCATCAAGGCTGGTTTTCTCTTTTCTCTGCAACGAACGCGGCTTCTCCCGGCAAATAGGCTTCGGGCCATCCTCCAAGGATCAGCGTAGGCCGTCTCACGCGGAACCGCTGTGACCTCATGGCTTGCGCTTTTTCTTTTTTTTCGGTATTATTTTGGAGTGGTTTTACATCAGGAAATGACATTTCTGCAGCGATTGGAGCAAGCGATTGCAGAGGCGGGGGCACCCCTTTGCATCGGCCTGGACCCAATGCCGGAGAGACTTCCGTCTCATCTTGGTCACTCCCCCGAGGGCATCTGGCTCTTCCTTCAAGAGATTGTGCAGGCAACGGCAGACCTTGCGGCGGCCTACAAACCCAATCTTGCCTTCTTCCAGGCCTTGGGCAGCGCCGGCTGGGAAATGCTCGAAAAGCTGCCTCCGCTTCTTCCGCCTCATGCGCTTCTCATCGCCGACGGGAAATTTGGTGATATTCCAAGCACGAATGAGCGGCATGCCAAGGCAGTTTTCGAGCGACTGCACGCTCATGCCCTCACTGTGAATCCCTACCTTGGCGGTCAATCGCTAACTCCTTTTCTGGATAATCCGACTCGAGGTGTCTTTATTCTGTGCGCGACTTCCAATCCCGGGGCCGAGGAAATTCAAGAGCTACCAACTCAAGGGCGAGTACTTTTCGAGGAGGTCGCTCTTAGGGCCCGTGAGTGGAACCGACAGGGCAATGTCGGCCTTGTCGTCGGCACAACGCGCCTTGCGTCGCTCGAGCGCATTCAGCACCTTGCACCCGAGCTTCCTCTGCTTCTTCCCGGTTCCGGGACACAGGGAGGCTCAGCAAAGGAGGCCACGAGACTCTTGGCGAAAAATCCTCAAAGTCGCGCTCTATTCGTTTGGGCGCGCCAGATTCTCTACGCTTCGTCGGGGAAAGAATTTGCGGCCGCCGCGCGCGAAGCGGCGCTGAAATGCCGGGAAGAAATCGCATGAACGATGCCGAAGGACAAGCGCTTCTACGCAATTGTGGGGCACTTCTTGAGGGACATTTTCTTCTCTCGAGCGGCCGGCACAGCGATGCCTATATCGAGAAATTCCGCATCTTGGAGCAGCCTTCGCTCACAGAGCGTTTGGCCGGCGAGATCGCACAGAGATTTCGTGACGAGAAGGTGGACATCGTGGCCGGACCTCTCACGGGCGGCGTGCTTGTGGCTCATGAGGTGGCGAAAGCCTTGCGATGCCATTTCCTGTTCCCCGAGCGCGTTTCCGGAAAAATGGTCTTGAGGCGCGGATTTCATGTGGAGCCCGGGATGCGCGTACTTCTTGTCGAAGATGTTCTTACAACGGGCGCCTCGATTCAAGAATTGATGACGATGCTGCGAGAAACGGGCGCACATATTGTCGGCGCGGCTTGTTTGGTTCAGAGGGGCAAGCCACGATTGGAGATTCCTCTGTTTGCCGTCATCAAACTCTTTCTGAAATCCTATCTGCCTGACGATTGTCCTCTCTGCGCTCGTGGAGTACCTCTTGAAAAGCGCGGGAGTCGGCAATTGGAGAAGCCCGCATGAGTGCGATGCGACTGTGTCCTCTGGGCTCAGGCAGTTCGGGCAATTCCCTGTTTCTGAGTGCCGCAAATACCTGCCTGCTGATAGATGCCGGTCTGCCGGCGCAGGTGATTGCGCAAGGTCTCGTAACCCTGAATGTGGCCGTCAGCGATATTCAAGGCATTCTGATTACCCATGAACATGCCGACCATGTGCGCGGAGCGGCGATTTTGGCGAAGAAATATGGGTTGCCAATTTATGCCAACCACGGCACCGCCGACCGGCTTGCGCTGATGCTTCCGGAGGGCCTGACAATTCGCACTCTGGCATCCGAAGGAACACAATTCGGCCCGCTTCGCGTGCGCCATTTCCCTGTGCCGCATGATGCGGTGGAGCCCGCGGGCTTTCTGTTCGAGCACAATGGCGCGCGTGTGGCCATTGCGACGGATTTGGGATATGTCACGCGAGAAGTCAAAAAGGCTTTGTCCGGATGCCAGGTCATCATCTTGGAGGCCAATCATGATGAGGCCATGCTGGCAAACGGGCCCTATCCTGAGTACTTGAAAGAGCGCATTCGGTCGCGCCACGGACATCTCTCGAATCGCCAATCCGCACGCGCCTTGGAAGAAGCTTGCCACGATGATCTTCGACATGTCGTCTTGGCTCATCTCTCGCGAGAAAACAACGATCCCTTCTTGGCCCGCGACACCGTAGCAGCCGCTTTCTCGGGAAATGGGCCACTCGTTCACTTGACGGGCCATTATGAAATCGGACCCTTCTTGGAGGTGTCGTAGCGGGGAGTCCTCAACGGAAGATGGCTTCTCCGTGCACGCTGCGCAATTCCGGAATTACCGTAGGGGCACGGCGTGCCGTGCCCGTTGGCAATAACCATGAACGATGAACTCAAGAAACGCCGCTCTGTTCGCCTGAAGCACTTCGACTATCGAAGCCCTGCGGCGTATTTTGTCACCGTCTGCACTCACGAGAAGGAATGTCTATTCGGCGAAATTGTTGAGGGCCTGATGGCGAAGAACTCTCTGGGCAAGGTGGCAGAAGAGGAGTGGCTAAGGACAGCACAGTTGCGTCCTTGTGTCGTGGTTGACGCAGCTATCGTGATGCCGAATCATTTTCACGGAATCATCCTGTTCACGGATATGGATGAGGGCACGGCACGCCGTGCCCCTACGGTGCATACCTTTGCACGGCCTGTCTCGAACTCACTGGCTTCCGTCGTTGGTTCCTTTAAGTCGGCGGTAAGTCGCCGCATCAATGAACTCCGTGGAACACCTGGTGCGCCAGTATGGCAGCGAAACTACTACGAGCATGTCATCCGAGACGAAAGAGATCTCGAGCAGGTTCGTGAATATATCCTCAACAACCCCGCACAATGGGACTTGGATCGCGAGAATCCATATCGTATAATGCCGTAGGGGCACGGCGCACCGTGCCCGTTGCCTATTGGGAGGGAAATATGAAAAATATTCGATGCGCCATTTGTTTTGCGTTCGTTGTTCTTGTCGCCTCCCGCGCTCTGTGGGCGACTCCGGGAGACACCATCCGAAGTTTCCCAACGCCCGGTCCATGTCCGACCGGCCTTGCCTATGACGGTCAACATCTTTGGCTCGCGGATCGTCTGAGTGATTCTCTCTATGCGATAGACCCGACATCAGGCAAGGTGAAGAAGGTCCTCCCCGCTCCGGGATTCATTCCACTCGGACTTGCTTGGGATGGCGAAACTCTTTGGGGCATCGACGGCGAGCAAAATCGAATTTGGCAACTGGATATTCGGTCAGGTATCACTCTGAAGAGCTTTGAGGCGCCAACAGCAAAACCTCAAGGACTGGCGTGGGACGGCAAATCTCTGTGGCTCTCCGACGATACACAAGACATCATAGCGAAGATTTCCACCGATGATGGCACCACCATCGTCTCATTCCCCTCGCCATCGAGTTCGCCGCAAGGACTGACATGGGACGGCAAATATCTATGGTGCGCCGACCGGATCCAAGACCGGATTTACATGGTGGAAACCATAGACGGCGATGTGCTGCTCAGTCTTGATGCTCCCGGAAAATATGCCCGAGGACTGGCGTGGCGAGATGGGAAGCTGTGGGTAACAGATTACCAGGATGACCGCCTCTACGAGCTGATTGTTGATGATGGCGTGCCTTTTAAGCTCAGCAACACGAAAGCGGAAAAATTGCTCCTCACTCATGAGGCTCGCAATTATGGCCCCGGCGAAGTCCAAACTCTCGATGTCTATTTGGCTCTGCCCAAAGACCGTCCGGGGCAGAAAATCCTCGCCGAGATTTCTCTCGATCCGAAGCCAACCGAGATGATTCAAGACCGGTGGGGACAAGAAATCGCTCATTTCCATTTGACGAATCTGCCGCTTGCCGCACGCCAACAGATTGCGATGACCATCCATGTAGAACTCTCGGATGTTCGCTGGTTCGTCTTTCCCGAAAAAGTCGGCAGCTTAGAGAAGATTGACAAAGAGATTCGCGAGAAGTATCTTGTGGATGAGGAGAAGTATTGCATTCATGATCCCGTGATAACGCAGGCCGTGAAGGAAGCGGTGGGCGACGAGAAACATCCCTACTGGCTCATGCGTAAAATCTATAAGTATGTCCGCGACCACATGACCTACGAACTCGCAGGAGGCTGGAATGTGGCTCCGGCGGTGCTGAAGCGCGGAAACGGCTCGTGCAGCGAATATAGCTTCGTCTTCATCGCGATGTGCCGTGCCGCGGGACTGCCGACAAGGTTCGTCGGGTCGGTTGTCATTCGCGGCGATGATGCTTCGACGGACGATGTCTTCCACCGCTGGTGCGAGTGCTTCCTGCCCGGATATGGCTGGGTACCGGTGGATCCCTCCGGTGGAGACCGGCCGACTCCAGCGGAGGTGGCGCAATATTTCGGCCATGTCGAGGCCCGCTTCCTAATCACCACCGAAGGCGGAGGCGCTTCCGAATATCTGGGCTGGGGCTACAACGCCAATGAGAAATGGACCTCAAAAGGGCCTGTAAAAGTCCATGTGGAGACAGTCGGCGAATGGAGTCCGCTTGTGGGAACACCGGAGTCACTGGGATCAAATCGCGCTGGCACAGGCGAAACCTGTCCTACGCCTCCGCAAAAGAAGTGAGGGTCCTCGCGGCCTACCCGGAGTAATTGCGACCCTATAGAAGAACATCAAGCGAAGAAACAATAGAATCAGAAATTCAGAGGAGACTCCCATGAGAACACCGATTATCTTGGCGCTCAGTGCCCTAATTGTTGTAACGGCCTGCAAGTCAGGTCCAAAGAGCGAGGCGGGCAAGTCGTCCGAAACGGCCGTGGGAAAGAAAGCGGAACCGACAGGCAAGCTCGAAAAATTCCCGGCGAACTATCCTGTCACGGGCGATAGCGTAGCCATCATTTCGACGAAGTTCGGCGACATCGTTCTGGAATTCTTCCCCGATGTCGCGCCGAATCATGTGCGCAACTTCAAGTATCTGGCCAATAGCGGTTTCTACAATGGTTGCACTTTCCATCGCGTCATTCCCAATTTCATGATCCAAGCCGGTGATCCGAATTCGAAAGACACGATTCGCGCCAACGACGGGATGGGCGGCCCGGGTTGGACGGTGGATGCGGAATTCAACGCCAGGGATCACAATCGTGGAACGCTCTCGATGGCGCGATCCAAGGATCCGAACTCAGCCGGTTCTCAGTTCTTCATCTGCGCCAAGCGTGCTCAGCATCTGAACAACAACTACACGGTCTTTGGGCAGGTGATTAAGGGAATCGAAGCCGCCGATTCGATTGTCAGCCAGGCTCGCGACGAGCGCGACAATCCTTTGGAGCGAATTGAAATTACGGTGCGTATGGTTCCGCGGTCGGCAGTGAAGCTATAGCCTTGTTCCCTTGACTATCGCAAATGAGCGCGGATTCCATACCGGATAGAAGTAGCGAGCTTGTGACTTTGGCAGGGCCTGGCACGGCGCAGCTGCGCGTGCTGGGCTCGCGCTTTTTGGCATTGGCACAGCCCATAGTATCCGAGCAGGAAGTGGCGCAGCGTATTTCACGGCGCGAGCGCGAATATCATGATGCGACACATCACTGCTTCGCTTCCATTCTGGGGCCGGATAGGCGCGAGCAAAGCAGCGACGCCGGCGAACCTCGCGGAACCGCCGGACTGCCGATTCTGCGAGCGATTGAGGCGGCGAAACTCACGAACACGCTCGTCATCGTGACTCGCTACTTCGGAGGAAAGAAGCTTGGCAAGGGTAATTTGGCCAGAGCCTACGGCACATGCGCCGGCGAGGCTCTGAGCGCGGCTCCCAAGAAAACGATTCGGCAGGGACGAAAACTCCTCGTGAAGATACCTCGGGCAGAAACCGGCAAGCTCTACGCTGTGGCACATCGCGCGGGTTGGGAAATTGCTTCGAGAGAGTCCAAAGGCGAGACATGTTTCGAAGTAAGAATTCCGTTTTTTGATAGCGAGCGTGCATCTCAGGACATTTTGGATGCCTTGGCAGGACGGGCAGAAGTTATGGAGGATGGGTTGTGGACCTCGTCCTGATTGTCTGCTTCCTACTGCTTTCGGCGTTCTATGCAGGAAGCGAAACGGCCTATACTTCCTTCGATCGCATTCTCTTGGAAGTCTGGATGAGGCGGAAACGGCTGACCGCCAGGCTCGTGAGGTTCTTCGCAAGTCATCCTGCGCGTTTTCTGGGCACGACTTTGGTCGGAAACAACCTCGTCAATGTCGCCTATTCGACCGTCTTCGCGCTCTTTGCCGCCAAGCAAGGGCTGGCTCCATTCTGGATTGTCGTCACCGCTCCTTTTCTCATCTTGATTGTTGGAGAGATTCTTCCCAAGGCCGTTTTTTTCGGACTGGCGAATTCCGCTGTGAGATTCGCTGCGTTGCCGCTCGCTCTCAGCTTCGTTCTATTCTTTCCCATCTTCACTTTGGTGCGCCTCGTGAGCCGCGCTTTGATCCCCAAAAGAGAGGCGCAGCAAACCCGCAAGCCCGGCCACCGCTTCTACGAAGCCGAGGAACTCCAGCTTCTCTTGCTCGAAGCCCACAAATTCGGAATGGTTTCCTCGGAAGAGGGAACTTTTCTCTCCCGTTTTTTTGTTCTGCGCGATCGAAAAGTGCGTGAGGTCATGACGCCGCGCACCCAGGTCGTGGCGATTTCCAAAGGCGACGATGTGTCGAAAGCCCGGCGCCTCTTCATCGAGTCCGGACACACGAAACTCCCTGTGTTTGAAAGCAACCTTGACCATATCGTCGGCTACATCTCCGCGCGCGATTTCCTGGGGCCCGTTGAGGCTCTTGACGAAGTGATCCGTCCTATCGAAGCCGTTCCCGAAACCAAGCCGGTGCGCGAGCTCTTGGAGGAGTTCCGCGCGGACCGGCGTCACATCGCCGTCGTCGTGGATGAACATGGCGGCACCGACGGCATCGTTACTTTGGAGGACATTCTCGAGGAGCTGTTGGGGCCGGTGGAAGATGAGTTTGACAAGGCCGGACCGATTTGCAGGCGGATAGGAGCCAATCGCTTTCTTGTATCGGGGCGGGCGGAACTCGACTTGGTGAAAACGATTGCGGGTATTGAGTTTCCGCCAGGGGATTATTCCACGCTGAGCGGCTTCCTCCTGACACTTCTGGGCCGAATCCCACAAGTGGGAGAAGAAATCACTCACGGGGAGAGACGATACCGCATCTTGATGGCGGATGCCCGACGAGTCATCGCCATCCTCATATGTCCCGTAAGTCAAGAAAAATCTGATAAATAGCCCGTTGTACTTGACTTTCGCGTCAATTCGCGCCGAGGCGGGTGTCCTCGCCACGATTGTTTTAATGTATGTAACTGTAAATTAGTGAGATACATTGCGACCGCCAGCATGTCTATGGCTGCAGTTAAAGGAAATGTGCCAACCCTCGACATTCTGCCAAACCTATGACGCCATTTGCTCGATGTTTGACTTGGATCTCTGCCACAAGCTGGGCACGCGAAGACGATTGTTGCGCTGGCGAATGCAGGAAGACAGCCGTGGTCGCCTGACCTGCCCGCAGCCAAAACACAGAGCTTGACTTTCGGAGTTTGAGTCGTTATATTGAAACTATCGCGGGGTGGAGCAGTCCGGTAGCTCGTTGGGCTCATAACCCAAAGGTCGTAGGTTCAAATCCTACCCCCGCAACAAAGAAGAAAAAGAAGGACTTAGAAGCTACTCTAAGTCCTTTTTCGTTCTCCTCCAAATCGAATTTCCAACCGTATTTCCAACCTTCAACGGCTTTTTCCCACAGACTATGCCTGCACGATCGTCTGGCATGCCCCGAACCTGTCATCAGGAATTTGCGTCTGCCATGGGGAGGCTGAACGGTTTGCTCGGGTGAGGGAACTCTTGCGGACCAGATAGTATATCGGTGAATTTTTGCACAAAAATACAGGCCCAGATGTTTTCTTCTGAGCCTGTTTCTTTGTTCTCAGCATTGCCAGTTGATGGCTTGTTCCAGACCTCAGCCCTGATTCCTCAATCTCTTGAGGCCCACACACCGTTGCTCCGGCTAACCTTCCGGCATACGCTCAACGTCCGCCTCGTCCAGCGGTTCTTCTACCGCATTCCGCAGCCAAGACGAGTCGTACCCCGCTGATGACTTTCCTTCAACGCAGACGGTCACCTTGCCCTCGTCCGACTTGTCTGCCAGGTTGGCCACGGCCTTGAATACCTTGAAGACCTGCTCGCGGTCAGCACGGAATCGGATGCGAACATAGGGATGACGGTCCAGTCGCGGCTTATCCGGCGGCTGTGGAGGTATTGCGCCGACCGTTGGGACTGGTGCGACGGGAGGCTCGACAGGTGGCGTGCCAACAATGGGCGGCTTGGGTTCAGGGAGAGGAATCGCCGACGGCACCATCAGGAATCCGGAGTCAAAGTCCACCTCGTCTTCGTCAATGGATCGACCCATGACCACCTTGTCAGGATTGACAGCGAATTTCCCGTCTGCACCTAAAGCAGGTACGAGACCGCTCGTGTAGCCAAACATCCCCTCCTGAACGCCCTTCACTATGGCCTTTCGTATGGCTCCGGCTGACTCGAGCCGTGGCGGTTCAAGGAAGCTATAGAAAGCATCCACAATATCGCTTACACGGACGCCCAATCGAAGGGATTCTCCTTCAGCGGTGGATTCTCCGAGTTTAACCCGCTCCGTGAGTTTGCGAGGCGTTACTGTAGGGTACAACCGCTGAACGCCGGCCACGGTGAGCAATTCCATAACCCGCTTGTTGATTTCCGTCGCCTGAAGCGTGCGAGTGGCCTTATCTACGCGCTCGATGCCCTCCTTCCGCTGACCATCAGCATCCTCTTCCATCCTGGGCAACCACACGGCCGTGTACAGGTCTTTGAAAGCTGAATCTGATGCTGCCTCTTCCGTCCGCCGCCGCTCCTTCAGCTCGTCCAACTGACTGTCGGAAAGCCTCAGTTGTCGCTTCTTCCCTTCGACGCGCTCTATGGCAATCATCGTGCCCACCGCGCGCTTGACGGCTTCCGCCGCTTTCTTATCAGGCACTACGACGCCGATGCCATTCCGGTACCGTCGCGGTCGGTTCCCGTATTGATACAACATCTCCCACGCCTTGGTATCCTGCTCTTTACTCGGCAGAACGGCAAAATCCAAAGGCAGATAGCCGAGGATAAACTGCGGCTCGCCGTCCGGCAGATCCGACGAATTGTCCGGCCACACAAATGTGTTGGGACTGCCGGCCAACTTCTTTCCAAGTAGGTCGCGGACACGACCCATCACATCTTTGGCAGTGACATGCTTTTCCTCTTCCTCGATCAACTTGATGACATTAGGATCCTTTTTGAAACAGTATCGCACACCATCGTAGTGGAGATAGACGCACATGTTCCGAAGTTCGGCAAGCACCGCCATCGCGGTGATGTTGTCGAGATCAGGGCTGACACACGCGGCCAGCAACTCACGTTCGGAAATCCCGGGTGGCAAGAGCTCCATCTCGCCTTTGCCCTCCTTCTTGAGACCACCGAAAGAATAGACAAGGATGGCTGTCGCCAGTCGTGTGGCCGGCCGCACATTGGCCAGCGCCGGTGTCTCCCGCGCGAGGCGCTCGTCAATTCTCTTGGCTCGAGCATTGGGGCCGGTAATGTCCTCGGAGATGACCGGATCATAGTCGTTCTGTGCGCCGAGTTCTTTGAGCATCTGAAGTCGGACTTCTGGTGTTCGGATTGGAATGTCCCCCGGTCCGACGAGAGCCGTGGATGTGCCCTCCTTTTTCAGCGCATGAAGCACCTTGCCGAGGAAACGCAGGGCACCGCGTGTGCGTTGATAGGCGTCAATAGATGCCCACCGATCCCGCATGGCATCAATCAGCGCAGGATGAAACGGATACGCCTTTTGTATGCGGTCGCGCAGAAGCAGACCTTCTTCTTCCGCTTGTCGGCGACCGCTTTCGGATTCGGCAAAGGATCGTTGCATCCCGCTGACCAGGCCACTGTACACCTCTGCCACATCCTGTGTTCTGTCGGCTGGAGGGAACTCACCGAGCAGTCGCCGTTGAACAACGGGCAACACCTCATCGCCCTGAACAGGCTCGCGCATCTGATCCACGCGGGCCGCAATGTGGTCAAGCTCTTCGAGTAGCGCAAGGTGTGCCAGCGCTTCTTTGCTCTTGCTCCACTGAAGCGAGTACACGAGCGCCCAATTCCGGCTGTTGGCAACCTCCACAGTCAGATTGTGGAAGAAATCCTTGGCCTGCCGTTGCAATGTCGAATCCAAAACGGACACCGATCCGGCACGCTCCACATACTGCAACAGCTCGTCAATCAGGATCAGCACCGGTCGCCCACCCGCACCTTCCGTGAACAGCTTGCGAATCGTGTCGCCGCCCGGCGAAACACGCTTCTGGTCGTGTTCTTCCACGATGGGGTATGCCTTCTTGGGGTCAATCTGCCACGCGAGCCATCCCCACATGGTCTTGACTGTTCGGCCTCCGCCCACATCCTTGCCGCTAAGTGCATCGAATTTCTCGCCGTCGAACACAGCCACGGCCACAGAGCCCGGATTGGCGAATCCTTTCAGTTCGGGGAAGTGATCGAGCACTGCCCGCGACTTGGACGCGTGGTAGAGCGCCGCGAGGGTGTGAGACTTGCCTCCGCCGAAGGGTGTGCGCAGCTTGAGTACGCGATTGTAATTCTCCTTTCCCGCAAGTGACGCCAACACCTCGTTCAGCAGTTTGGACAAATCAGCAGTCAGATAGGTCGCGCGGAAGAACTCCTGCGGGTCGCGGTTGACCACAGGCACGGTTGTGCTTCCCTCGGCGATAGCGCCAAGGTCTATGGCGAACAAAGCCTCCGTGAGCGCTCCCGCTTCCACATCAGGATGCAAGCGGACAACTTCAGTCCACGGACGTAGGGTGCTTGAGCTCATTTATTCATATCTCCATCTGTTTTTGCGCCATGCTGAGAGCAGCGTTACTTCTCCGGCCCCTTTTTGGGTTTCGTCGGCTTGCCCTTTTTAGAGGAGGCTTTACGCACCGCGCGTGTGCCCTTGCCAGTCACCACGAAGCACTTCCAGTTTCCTTGTTTTTCGACCGCCGCAAATTGGGCGTTCACCTGCGCCTGCGTGACAAAGGCTTCTGTCTGATAGATAACTGCATAAAACCACTGCCAGTCCTGTGAACCACTGTAACCGTGCATGTCCGCAAATATCCCGTCAACGCAGATCTTTGCTTCCTGCTCAGTCGCCGCATATTTGTACTCTATGGCGGTCTTCAGAGAACGAATGCCGAAATCCGGCTTGAAGGATTTTAGTTCTTGGCCGATAGAGAATTCTCTAATCGTGTCTGGGTAGCTGATCTTGAGGAGGTTGAACATCACGCGCCTGACCTCTGCTTCATTCTTAGGCTCCAACTTCTGATCATATATGATCGTTGGTGTCGACACCAGTATTCTTTCGAGCTTTCCTCGCTCGGTTTCCTGCTGTGACTGCCTGACTGACTCGCCGCTGAGCCCGGCACCTATCGCCTCGACATAGGAGCTAATGCAATCAGTCGCTGGGTTCGTCATCGTTCCGACAGAGGGAATATACTCAAGGGATGTCGGCCTGTGAGAGAATTGGCAATATTCATCTTTGAGTGCATCTCGTGATGCATGAAGTCCCAGCGCGTCAAGCGCGACAAAAGTCGACCTGTACAGGTCCTGCACTTGGTATTTGAGGAGCATCTCGTAGCGGTCGTGCTCTTCTTCCGCGTGTGTCCCAGTGTAGTAGGATCCCGATACCATGCCGCTGATCGTGTTGTTCACCTCCTTGCACTTGCGGCTCAGCTCATCGTAGAAGTTCTCGGCTTTGAAGTCCATGTAATTGAGTCCGTTGTATTTTTCCTGTGCTTCATTACGGTCTGATTTGCCTACACCCCTAAATTGCCCTGCGGAGGTGTAGTTGTTCCGCTGAACAACCCCGTCTCCACCAGCGATCTCCAGTTCGCGAGGAGCTTGCCCAAGGCGGATTGCTCGGCGGTGGTAGTGGTGATTAGCGCGTCGGCAGATTCCACATTCCCCTTTAGTGCGGGGCCAGCCAAGGCCTGGGCGACAAGGCGGAGGTGCTCCGTATTCGGCGTGGCTTGATCAAGGTATGATTTCAGCGCGCGTGGGTGGTTCTCCACAAGCCAGAGCACGCGATGCAGAATATCAATCAGCGAGGCGGAGTTGTTGCCGTCGGATAGGCCCAGTCCTTCGTCCTTGCCGCGCTCGGTGAAGTCGCGCAGGCGGTAGCTCCCCTTCTTCTTTTCGAGCAGGCCATTCGACCCCGCCGAGAGTCCGCGCGGGCCGTCCAGTTCCACAGGTTGTCCATAGCTCATCACAATCGCTTCGCCCGCGTCGAGCGTCGCGTTGCCGTAGGCGTAGCGCCACAGCACATAGAAGCGTGTCGGGCCGTCCAGCGCTTCGACTCCCGAGCGGCTGACTTTGAAAATCTTCTCGAGCAAGTAGCTCAACACGACCCCTTCCACTTCGGCGAGGAATCCTTCGGCGGGCATCTCCTCGCCGTTCGCCTTCTCCACGCGCGCGAACTGCGTGTACGCCTTCAGCCCCGCGCCCACGGCGGCAATCACGAGGTCCGCACCCGCAATCCCCATCTCCCACAGCGTCTCTACGCGCTCGCGCACAATCTCCTCAAGCTGTGGCCGCACCTCCGTCTCATACGACCCCGTCCGCGCCCCCTCTTGCTTGCGCGCAACGAGGAAAATATTGGAGGCAAGAGCTGAGGAGTCTGTAAACCTGAGCCGAGATTTCATCTCGGTGTCAAGAGGCCACGCTTCCATGATGATAAAACCAGCGCGTCGTAGGGCGTCAATCAGGGTCGCCCAACCGATGGTAGTCTTGTGCGCATAAATAACGACTAACAGGCCGCTGTCTGCGAGAACTCGCCTCGCTTCCGAAAATACTCCCAGCATCATGCTTTCATAAGCCGCACGTGCTCTCGGCTTGGACCCGCCATGACGCTGGGGGTCAGCTATCGCCTCAGTCCTTTTAGGGGTTAAATCGCCAACGAAATGTTCAGGGTACGCAGGACCGATAGACCTTTTCAACCACACGTAGAAGTAGTCAGAAATGTCGGAATACGGAACGTTATCATAATATGGCGGATCCGTAACTACTGCTTCGAAGAAATGTTCGATATACGGAAGATGTGAGGCTGTTCCACGGGATGCTTGCGCCGTTCGGTCGGATGAATCTAAACAGACTCCCATTCCTTCAATTGTGCTGTCAATCATGCTTTGCCAACTGCCGCTCGATCCACCGAGGGGATTGGTTTCAGCCGAGTCCCATACCATTGGTAGGGCCTGCATTCCAAAAGTGTTCCTGATTTGTTGATTCCCGCTGTGCCAAGAACAGAGTAGCGAACTGTAGTCTGCAACCTTATCGAGAACTGCCGCCAGATAGGTGGATATCGCGACGATTCTGTTTGGGTCAGTATCCCCGACAGCCACATTGCGTATTTCCGATACAAACATCCGTGATTTGATTTCCAATGAGGATTGACGAATCGCGTACGCGAAAGCGATTAGGCACGCCTTCTGTCGATCTGAAAATAGGTCAGCGAAGGTTTGGTATCCATAGGGCCGGATACCAATTCCAAGAGTATTTTCGAATTGTTTAGGAGACAGCCCTGCGATTTGTTCGTTGGGTATTGTCAAGCCTGAGATGTGACACAGCACTTCGATTTGTTTTCGGATTGCTTCGTCATCTGGGATATGATCGCGGTAGTCGTCGGCAGAGAGATAGATTTTGCCGCGCGCGGTGGGCCGAGTGCACACAATCGCCATCATCTGTTGGGCCATGCGCCCGGCACAGCCCTCGGCCTTCACATGCGCGCTGTCCGCCACCGTACCGCAGAACGGACAGGTCGCATTTCCACCTTTGCTGAAGGCCGCCGGATCAAAGCCCAAGCCCGCCTCTGTGGCTGCCTCAACTACTTCAAAACGCACGCGCCTCTCACCCTTGGGCGCGATCATCCGCAGTGCCGCGTAGCGCTTCTCTTTCTTGCAGAGCCATGTCTGTCGTACGAGCGGCACCGTTGCCCCGCACGCCGGATTCTTGCACGCCACCGTCCGCGTCCACAGATAGGCTACGGGAGTCAGAAATCCGGTCGATGATTCTTCGGCGAGCACCTGCTGCCCCTTCTGCTGAAACCCGCCCGAGGCCATTTCCACTTGGTTCTTGCCAAGATCCACCTTGGTTTTCGACGCGGCCGGATCAGGAATCGGCGGATAGAGGTCGCCAATCTCTGCCTTCACCCGTTCGAGCACCCAATTGCCCCAATGGCGCACTTCGTCCGCAAGGCCGCCCCATGTGGTTTCGCCTTTCGCGTTTTTCGGCCCGGTCATTCCGCGCGCATTTGGATCCGGCTTGCCGTACTTCTGCGGATAGACGAGCGTGCATAGTTCGATGATATACGCCACAGGATTTAAATCCATGGCGTACGCCTCGCAGCCGAGCCGCAGAGCTTCGAGCGGAATCGCTCCACCGCCCGCGAACATGTCGAGCACTTTCGGCCTCGGCGCACGCCCTTCACGAATATCCTCGACCGTGATCGTCTTGCCCTGCTCCGCCGAAAGCCGTTCGGCATGAGCCTCCAGAATATGCTGCTCGGCTTCTTTGATCACTTTCGGATCACCGGGATACTTGCAGAGCCGTTCGACAAACTTCGCCGCATTCGCCCGCCCCAGGCTTCTGCGCTTCTCCTCGGGTCCGTTCTTTGGCTCGAACCGCGACGCAGGCACGAGCGCGCCATACACCGCCGCCCGGCACGCCACCAGCGGCCGCCTCGCCCACCACAAGTGAATCCCTGAGATATGGCGCTTCTCCCGCGAGGCTTCCTTACTGATGGCCTCAATGGGCAGGTAATCTTCGATTAAGCGGGGGGATTGCGACATTGGGTTAAGCAACCTCAGCTATGGGAAGATCGGTGCTCGCTTTCACCTTCAGCCACCCCAGCATTGCCAAGTTCCGAATGGTCGAAGCGACTTCACCTTCATCAAGGGGCGGGCGACGCTTCTGCTTCCATGCCATCACTTCAGACAGAACATCTTTTTCGCTGGGAATGCCTTTTTCGGTCTTGGAGAGTTCTTGACTTGCACACAACACCGTAGCGACGATCTCAGCCTGATTCGTCCGGAGACGCACAAACAAATCAGCGACTCGATCCATCTGCTCGTGCCACTTCGCAAGCTCGCCGGCGTACTCTTTTTTGGCGACTTCGTATGATGGGCCGACCGAAACGGCGAACATCTTGCCCGACTGCCTCTCTAAAATGAGATGGTGGTTCAAGAGCCGAGCCGTCAAGTTCTTCAGCTCCGCTGCATATGGCCCATAGCTACCTCGCTGGAAATTCAAACCCGTGGGCAGGCCCTCCGACGTGGCCACGAAGGCAATCTTCTGAAATGTCGTGCGTCCTACGGGCCAATGATAAGGTTCACTCTCGATCCGCCTCAGAATCTCAACCAGCGCGACCCACGCAGGATTCATGCGCTCCTTTTCAGGTCTGGCAAGTATTTTGCCTTCTTTCTGCAAGAAGCTAAGTTGGAGTTCCTCAGTTGGCGTGTCGTGCGGAGCATAGAGTTCGACCGGAATGTCCATCTGACCAAGGTAGCGATGGAGAATGGGACCAACAATCCGCCATTCCAAGCCGCCTTGCCCGCTTCCAAGAGGAGGCACTGCCAAGGATTTGATCCCCCATTCTTTGTAGTGCTGCAGCAGGTAGTTCAATCCCGCCACGATGTCCTCAACCCGCGACAAGGATCTCCAGTGATCCTTCGTCGGGAAGTTCAGGATCCATTGGTTGGCATGGATCTTATAAAGGTACGGCCAACCGAGCTTGACCTCATGCCGCCTGCAACGCGCGAGATAGTCCTCGAACATATCAGGAAAGCGATTTTTGAACTCCAAAGCGACACCCTTACCCATTACACCCACGCAGTTCACAGTGTTGACGAGAGTCTGAGCTTTGGAGTTGAACAGATCACCCGTTAGTACTTTGACCTCCATTGCACTCTCCTATTTTTTGAAAAACATCTTCTTGTTGATGGTGACGGTGAGCGAGGGCGCGACTGCCCTGAGCTTCCGCTTCGCGGCCGCGCATGACACGTAGGCTCCCATAATGTAACGATTTGGAACGACATTTGGAACCAAAACCTCGGCGCACATCTTTGACTTGTGCTCCCATTCGGCCACTTCACTTTCCGGATGCTTCCACGACTCGGCAAATGTGTCCTCGTCTATAAGTAACAGCCCGCTCGGTGACGGGCGAAACCGAGTGTAGTTACTCGATGCGTTGCGATCCGTGATCACAACATCCGGCAAATCAATTACGTCTGGTGTTACAATAAGTACACAGAGATCTTCGTCAGAGAAAATACCGCCCCACACGTCTTTGAACAGCATCGGATTTCGCGCGTTGAAATAAAGATTAGCGTATTCATGAAGTGGCCTTCCATTAGGTACAACGACGGACTTGCGTCGGTCTTGAATCTCCTGCATAGCCACAGACTTGTGGATTACCTTGTCCGCGCGCTTGTGCGACAGAATACCATGCTGGAGAATGGAGGGGACATTCCCGATGGCCGTGATGTAGTGCAACTCTTTCAGGTCGGTTCGCATCATGATGAGGAACCAGCCCTGAGAATCGCTTCCGCCGGAATTTCGTAGAATCGTGCGGCCATAATCTCGCGCTTGGCGTGATCTAAGGTGGCCGCCGGGTTCTTGATAGCCACATGCTCGGGATCCGAACCAGTCGGATCCCAGACCACGGAAAGCCAATAAGTATCGGCCAATTGCTGAGCCTTGTACCAC
>JAZDIW010000043.1:0-3363 GCA_043804575.1 bacterium | reverse complement strand
AATCAAAGATACCCGCCCCAAAGGAACGCGTATCTCCAGCCAGGATATAGCCCCCATCCGCAGTCTGTTGAACGGAATAGCACCGGTCATTCTCGGTTCCCCCGAAAGTTCGGCTCCAAACGCGATCTCCATTCGCATCGGTTTTCACAAGCCAGAAATCTATTGAGCCGGCTCCGAAGGATTGCGTCAGTCCCGCCAGAATGTAACCTCCGTCTGAAGTCTGCTGAACGCAGCGGCACTCCTCCCAGTCATTTCCTCCGAAAGTGCGACTCCACACACTGTCTCCATTCGCATTCGTCTTCACCAGCCAGAAATCGCCTCCACCTGCGCCGAAGGAACTTGTTTCGCCTGCCAGAATATAACCTCCGTCCAAGGTTTGTTGAACGGAATAGCACTCGTCATCTTGGCTTCCGCCGAAGGTTCGGCTCCAAAGGCTGTCTCCGTTAGCGTTTGTTTTTACCAACCAGAAATCGGCAATCCCAGCACCGTAGGAACTCGTTTGGCCTGCCAGAATGTAACCGCCATCCGTGGTCTGCTGCGCGCAGTAGCATGCGTCCGCATTACTCCCTCCGAAGGTTCGGCTCCAGAGGCTGTCTCCGTCCGCATCCGTCTTCACCAGCCAGAAATCGCAATAAGCCGGTTGACCACTGAAGGAATAAGTGTATCCCGCGAGCATATAACCACCGTCTGCCGTCTGCTGAGCGCAATGACAGCGATCTACCGAAGTCCCTCCGAAGGTATGAGCGAAGTTGGGATAGCCATCTGCATTCATCCGTACCAGCCAGAAGTCCTCCAAGCCCGCACCGGAGGATTTGGTAAATCCGCCCAAGATGTAGCCTCCATCTGAAGTCTGACGAACGGAATGGTATTCATCGTCAGAGCCTCCTTCATAGATGCGGCTCCAGAGGCTGTCGGGGGGCTCGATGCACTCCGCCGGGTGCCATGGCCAAGAAATGGCGCCAATAACCATGAAAATCAAAACCTTACGCTTCATTTTTCTTTCTCCTCGCTTCGAATAGGCCTCGCTTTCTGGCATTTGAAAGAGTCCCTAAATATGATATGGACTCTTCAACCAAAAGTCAAGGAAAATCCATAGCCGGTTCAATTTCTTTGGGTCAGGAGCGTTCAAGGAACCCTGAGGGAATGCCCGGTTGAATCCAAAAGAAAAAGGCGCTGCCGGGCGCCTTCCAACTTTTCAGTTTTATCTGGACTTTCGGGCCGTGTCATTGGAAGAAATGGCTCAGGGCGAATCCGACACACCCCGAACCTGATAAAATCTACGACTCTGCGAGGCAGCGGCACCTATGTCAACATGGAATGTGTCCACGGTCGTCCCTTCAAGATGCCAAAAGGAACCAAAGTGTCCCGGTGAGCTATAGATATTGTAGCGCAGCGCTCCTGTCGGAGTCCAACGCAGAATAATGTCTCTACGTCGCGGGAAAGCTGTGATTTCAGGAATGTCAACGATTGCGAAATTGCCATCCGAGGAGTCAGCCACATCAGGCACTGATTGACTCTGGATTCGAATTCGCGCGCAGGCGCACGCAGGTTCGGGCACGACCAGCCTCAAAAGGTCGCCTTCCGGCACGCCTGCGAAGATTTCTTCCCACTCGCCTTCCGGGAAATTGCGATTCAAACTGAGGACGATACCGCCATCCATCCCATCGTTTTTCCAGGTTACCTTGACCGTATCGCCCACGGTCCAAATCTCGCCTCCGTTCGGAGAAAGGATCGTGTAAGCGCCCGCATTCAGAAGAGCAAGATGGAGATTCAAGCGACCCGAACCCAGAAGCCCAACAAACCCTGGATTCTCTTCGTAGATGTCATCAATGCCTGCCAGAACGGCGCAGGTAATTTGGTCGCGCGTCCAATCGGGGCGATGAGACTTCAGCAGTGCGACGGCGCCAGTCACCATGGCCGATGCCATGGACGTGCCGCTGTTGTAGGCATAGGTATTCGTATAGTGGTTGGAATAGGTGGAATAGATGTTTTGGCCCGGCGCGCAAATATCCACCCAAGTGCCGTAGTTGGAATTTGATGTTCTGACGTCATTGGCATCGGTTGCCGCAATATCCATGCAATCCCCGCGGCTATTCAGATAGAAGGGTGTGCTGTTATTGCTGTTGCCCGCGGCGACGCAGAAGACGATGCCATCATTTATCGCGTTGTTCACCGCGGTCACGAGCGCCGAGTGATAGCTCGATGTCCATGCGCAACTGAAGACGGTAACGCCCTTCTGGCGTCCATATTCGATGGCTTGCGCCGCATAGTCCATCGCCACATAGCCATGACCGTCGGCTCCCAACCAGCCGATACGCAGCGGCATGATGCGCGCGCCCTCGTAGCCCGAACCGCCGCCGGCAATTCCCGAAACTCCGGTCCCATTATGAAGTGCCGCGGCGGCAATCCCGGCGACATGGGTGCCGTGTCCCACGAAATCGGTGGGCGAATTGTCCGGATAGCGATAGTCTTCGCCCGGCCAGGCCATTTCATAAACGATGAAATCCCAGCCGTAGAAATCATCCCGATAGCCATTGCTGTCATCATCAAAATTTGGCGCACCGTTCATTTCCACCTCGTTGACCCAGATATTGGCAGCCAAGTCAGGATGGCCGAATTGAACGCCGGTGTCCATCAGGCCGATGATGGCGTTGGCGTGGCCACGCTGAAGATTCCACGCCTCGGGTGCGTCTATGTCATGGTCTTGTTCGGTCGCGTGGAGATACCATTGATTCGCGTAGGCGGGGTCGTTGGGCTGGAAGCAGACTTCGCAGATGGGGACCGCTTCGACAAATTCGACAGCGGAGGCATAAGAAAAATCCTCGAGCATCTCCTCGCTTATGGCGCCATCGCGGAGCCAAAAACGCCAATAGCACGAGAGCTCAAGGGAATGGAGCTCCTCTCTCGTCGAAACAGCAGGAAAGAGTCTCTCGACTTCCCCAACCCCCCACTTTTGATTTAGCTCCGTAAGCTGCCGGTCAGCCAGAACCGCGATTTTGCCGTCTGAAACCGGCGACAGGTTGCGTGACTCGGGCCATGTCCGAACGATGAAACGATTCAAGGCGTAATTCGTGCCCGGGTCGAGATAGCGCGCATGTGCACACAAAACCATCCATTGCAGAAGACAAACCATCAGGACGGAACGCCGCATTCAAGCCCTCCTTAAGGCCCCCATCGAATCTGAATCGAATCCTTGCCATGGTCACTCGGCCAACAAATGCTCTCTGGTTCAAAACCTAACTCAAATTATCGATTTTTTTGACATAAGTCAAGTTTCTTGATCTGCAAATTCGCCGAAAATATTTTCTCTGATTTTGGACAAATGTTATAACCACTTGAATACTCTGCAATAATCCAATTCAG
>JAZDIW010000042.1:0-4921 GCA_043804575.1 bacterium | reverse complement strand
GTCCGCCCTCTCCATCCACTCATGCAGGTGCTCGATGCCTTTCTCGTCTCTCGGGTTGCAGCCCGGCGTATCAATAAGAATCACTTCCATTGAGTAAAATCGGTCGCGCGCTGTGGCCATTTGCTCCGGCTTGTAGACGACTTCGAGGGAGATGGCCGAAAGGCGTGCAAAGGTCCGAATCTGCTCGAGGGCTGCCAGTCTCCGTGTGTCAATCGAGATCACCCCGACCTGGCGTTTGCCGAAGAATTGCGGATGCGTGGCCAGCTTCATCAGCGTCGTTGTCTTTCCTGATCCCGCCGGACCGACCAGCGCAAGCACAAAGGGCCCGGCAGAGCCGCGAGGCGTTGGTGCGGGCGCGGCGAAGACTCCCGAAACCTGCGCCATCAAATAGCGGTCAATATCGGATGTGGAGACGAGCTCTTTCGCCGCCAATTCTACCAAGGCATGCCCAATGAGGTCCTGCACCCATCGCTCCTCCATCCCCGACTCCTCCAGGCGAACATAGGCTTTGGAGAGTTCCGGAGGAAGTGCCGGCATTTTGCTATACTTCAGATTTAGACTGAGTTCGGCCAGGCTTTGACGCAGGCCGCGCACTTCGTCCTTGATCACCTCCAGCTCGTAGTGAGCCCGTCGTTCGGTTCCCGCCTCTGCTTTCTGTGCCAAAGAACTATCCAGATGTTGAGCAAAATCGGGGCCAGCAATCTTGGCGGAGGCCATTTCCTCTTCCGGCGCGGCGGTCACCTCGACCATTTCTCCCTTCAAGAAATCGAACAGACCCCCCCCTTGGACTTTCTCCGATTTCAGGATAATCGCGCCATCCCCCAATTCTTTCTTGACTTGTTGAAGGGCTTCGCGCATCGTGGGAGCAACAAACTTTCTTACTTTCATGGTTTTAACCTGCTATGATTCCAGCGATAGAGTTCCGACGGGATGAACATGCGTTGTGGGCGGCAGTTCAGCGGCCGAGAGAACCACCAAGGTGGGTAGAATCGGTTCCATCAGCCGTTGCAGAAAGGAACGCACGCCGGGTGCCGTGACGACGATGGGGTGAAGTCCCAGCGCGACCATCCGATCCGAAAGCTCCTTCAGCTTGTCCGCAATAAACCGAACGACGCTGGCAGGGAGAGTGAATTCCAGTCCTTCACGCACCGCGGCCCGCAGTCCTTCCGAAATCATGCTCTCCAATTTCGGATCCACGGTCAAGGCCGAGAGCTTCCCCTTTTCATCCTCGTATTTTTGTGCAATCGTAGCGGAAAGCGCGATCCGAACGGCCTCCGTCAGGAAGTCCGTGTCTTTCGAAGTGGGAGCATAATCGGCCAGAGTCTCCAGAATTGTCGATAAGTCACGGATCGGCAATCCTTCGCGCAAGAGGCCTTGCAAGACTTTCTGGATGGCTCCCACCGAGAGCTGCGCGGGAAGCAGCTCCTCCACGAGGGTCTTGTGGTCTTTCTTCACCGCCTCGATGAGCTCTTGAACCGCGTCGCGGGTGAGCAGCTTATAGCCTTCCCTTTTCAAGAGCTCGGAGAACTGCGTGACCAGCACCGCTGCCGGTTCAATGACCGCGTAACCGGCGATTTGAGCCTGTTCCCTTCGACTGGGGTGAATCCACAGGGCAGGCAAATTGAAGCTCGGTTCTCGGGTCGGACTTCCCTCAATGGTCGCCGCGGCTTCCCCGGGCACCAAAGCCAGAAGGTAGCCCATGCGCAAATCATAGCGTCCGATTTCCGCGCCTCGCAGCTTGATGACATAGCTATTGGGGGGGAGCTGGGTATTGTCTCGGATTCGCACCGGCGGAATGACCAACCCCGTTTCGAAGGCCAATTGTCGGCGAAGCTGTGAAATCCGCTCCAGTAAATCGCCTCCGGGTCCTCCCTCAACCAACGGGATTAGGCCATAGCCGATTTCTATTTCCAGAGGGTCAATCAGCACATATTCTTCCACGCGCTCGCGCGGGCGAGGCGCCAAGGTCTTTTGCGCGGTCTCCTCCGCTTCACGGGCTTTCTTCTCCTTGGCTCCCTTGTCGGCAACGCGAGCCAAAAGGAAGGCTCCAACGGCCAGAGTCAGAAAGGGCAAGGTGGGAAGCCCGGGCATGATCGCAAAGAAGAGAAGCACGCCAGCGGCAACGTAAATGGCTCGCGGCTGAGAAAGGAGTTGTCCCGTGATTTCATGGCCCAAGTTGGCTTCGGAGGCCGCCCGCGTCACGACGATGCCTGCAGCCACCGAGACAATGAGCGCGGGGATGGCGGCCACGAGCCCATCTCCGATCGTCATCAGCGAATAGGTCTGAAGAGCGGCTCCCAGCGTCATTTTCCGCTGAACCATTCCAATGATCAATCCGCCAATGATGTTGACCAGAGTAATCAAGAGACCCGCGATGGCGTCTCCTCGCACAAATTTGGAGGCGCCGTCCATGGCTCCATAAAAATCGGCCTCGCGCGTGATCTTCTCGCGGCGCCGCCGAGCCTCCTTCTCATCAATCAGCCCCTGGTTCAGATCCGCATCAATCGCCATTTGCTTGCCCGGCATGGCATCGAGCGTAAAACGCGCGGCCACTTCCGCGATGCGTCCCGAGCCCTTCGTAATCACCACGAAATTGATGATGATCAAAATCAGAAAGATGACGAATCCCACCACATAGTTACCCCCCACCACATAGTTGCCAAAGGCTTGAATGACATTTCCCGCATACGCCTGGCCTAAGATCAGGCGCGTTGTGGCGACATTCAGAGACAAGCGGAAAAGAGTGACGACGAGCAACAGCCCCGGAAATACGGAGAAATCGAGGGGCTCGGCCACATAGAGCGACACGAGCAGGATGCAGAGCGAAATCGTGATCGAGAGGCAGAGAAGTAAATCGAGGGCGAACGGGGGTACCGGAATCACCATCAGGATGATGATTCCAACTATGGCTACCGCCATCACCACATCGCTATGGCGAAGCAGTTTTATCGCGGGGAGTTTATTCTCCGTAGTCGTCATCGTTTATCATGCCACATAGAATTCATCAGCCTGTCGCTGACAAAGGCCGGGCATTGTCTCAGGCCAAGCCAAAGAATTTTCTCTTCAAGCGATAGACGAAGGCCAGGATCTCGGCCACCGCCCGGTAGAGTTCGACGGGAATCTCTTGTCCAATGTCCACCAATTTGTATAACATCTGGGCCAGTGGAGGATTTTCGACAACGGGGATATCGCACTCTCGAGCGATTTCCTTGATGCGTTCCGCCACACGCCGAGCGCCCTTGGCGAGGACCACGGGGGCTCGATCCTTTTTGTTGTCGTATTTCAGTGCGACGGCCACATGAACGGGATTCGTAATCACCACATCGGCCTGCGGAACTTTCTTCATCATCCGCCGGATCGCGGCCCGCATTTGCAGTCCTCGAATTTTTGATTTCACTTGAGGATCCCCTTCCGTCTGGCGAAACTCCTCCTTGACTTCGTGTTTGCTCATCTTCAGGCTCTTCTCATATTCATGTTTGGTGTAGGCATAATCGAACATGGCGATCAGGAGAATGACGATAGAGGCTTTCAGCAAAACGAGACCCACAAGGCGACCGATTTCGCCGACGAGGAGTGAAGGTTGCAGGGAGGACAATTCAAGAATCCGGCCGAATTCCGACTTGATCGAGAGGTAAACAACGAATCCGACAACGACAAGTTTCAAGATGCTCTTGGCCAGTTCGACCAGGGAACGAGGAGAGAAGAAACGCTGGAGGCCCTTCATCGGGCTCAAACGCGACAGGCGCGGAGTCAGCGGTTTGGTCGTGATGAGAAAACCGATCTGGCCCAAGTTGGACAGGAGTCCGGCCGCCACAAGGACGGCGAAAAAGGGCAACAAGAGCAAAAGCAGAAGAGAGGCGCCTTTCCACAGATAGAGCGGCAAGACCGACGGGATCAGGGAAACCTCTCCTGCGGCTTTGAAAAGAGAGCGGCAAAGATTTCCCAGACCCGTCGCGATACCGGCGCCAAAGAGAAAGACGCCGAGAGTTCCCGTGAGGAGAAGGACGGCGGAATTCAATTCCATGGAGCGAGCGACGCTGCCCTCTTCGCGGGCTTTTCTTCGCCGCCGCGGTGTCGGTTTTTCGGTCTTGTCTACATCCGCCATATTATGCCGGAGCAAGTAGTTTCAGGAGTGCGAAAAAGGACTGACGAAACTCGGCAAAGTGGCCCAGAAAAAGCCGCCCAAAGGCGGTCATTCCGCTGGACAAGAGGAGCAACACAATCGCCACCTTGAGAGGAAAGCCCACCACAAAGATGTTCATTTGCGGAGCGACGCGAGCCAGAACCCCCAGACCGATGTCTGTCAGCAGGAGCGCCACCATAATCGGGGCCGCAAGCATGATGGCCGCCTCGGAAATTCCCGCGGCAATGCCCACCGTCCATGCCAGAAGGGAGGAATCCAGATGGATTCCACCCAAGGGAATGGTCTCAAAGCTCCGGGCCAAACCCGAAAGAAAGAGATGATGTCCGTCTATCGTAAGAAAAATCAGCATGGCGGAGATATATTGAATGCGCTGAAGAACGGCATTCTGATTCTGGGTCATCGGATCAATGGACGCGACGATGGAGAAGCCCGTTTGGTAGCCCAGGATGGCACCGCCGAAATCCACGGCGTAGAAAACGGCTTGGGTCGCATAGCCGATGAGCAATCCACAGACGGTTTCCTTCACGGCCAGAAGAAAGATTTCTATCGTCGCTCCGGAAGGCGCCGGAACGCTTAGAGAAACCACTCCGCTCAGCAGATGCGCGATAAGAAATCCCAATCCGATTTTCAGCACGTTTGGCAATCCCTGCTGGCCGAAGATCGGCATGACAGCCAAGGCGGCGGTCACTCGAATCAGAATCAGCACGAATCGTTCAATGTCTTGGATATCAACGAGCATGACTCAGATCAAAGGTTCGACCACCATGCTGCCCCCCC
>JAZDIW010000041.1:0-6153 GCA_043804575.1 bacterium | reverse complement strand
TCGGGAGAAGCTAATCGAAATTCCCGGAATTGGAGAGGAACGCGCCGAGGCAATTCTTGCTCATCTCGAAGCTCTTTTCGAGGAAGCCGAGGAGAACGAGCAAGCGGAAGAGCCATCGGAGGAAGAAAAGGCGTAAGCGGTGACTGGGGAAGTAAAAAAGAGAAAAATCTTTCAGGTGGCAAAAGAACTGAATGTCGCCAGCCCGGTAATCATTGAATACCTGGAGAGCCTGGGATTTGCTTTGCCCAAGACTCCGAAGCATATGTGCTTGGTCACCGATGAAATGTACGAGGAGGCGATCAAAAGGTTCGACAAACTCCGGTGGCAGCAACAACAAGAGACTCTCGTACGCGAGGCCGAAGACACCCGGCGTCGCGAAGCGGAGAAGGCACGGGAAGATCAGTTGCGGCGAATCCTGGATGAGAGTACCGCCCCGGTAATCGAAGCGGCCGAGCAGCTGATTCAAGAGATTGAGGCCCGCAAGCAGGAACACGAAGAGAAGAAGCGCAAGCGCAGAGCAATGCCTGCCCGGCCGCAGGTCCCTCCCATGGTGACTAAGCCGGTTGAGGCCAAAATCGCTCCACCACCGCCCTCAGCAGCACCTGCTCTCCGCGACGAAAAAGAGGTCGTGGAACCGTTGGCGGCGGAGGCTCTTGCAACGCCCGCCGTCGAGCCCGCGCCTCCCAAGTTCCCACCTCCCAAAGCCAAGCAAGCCGTCGCCCCAAGCGCACCTTCGAAACTGAAACCCAGGAAACTCAAGATTCCGAAGCCAACGAAGGCCGACTTGGAACGCCTGGAGAAGCAACGGAAATTACTCGCGGCTCAGAGGAAAGACAAGTATAAGACAGAGGTATTCCAAACCGCGGAGGTTCGCTGGCGAAAACGCGTACGGAAAAAGCGCGTGGATGCTGCGGAGGTGGCCGCCACCATCAAGGCCACCATGTCGGCCATGGAAGAGAAACGCCGGCGCAGGCGCACGCGAGAACAGGCCACGGACAGCGAGGCTCTGGAGGAGGCGTCGGTTCTTCAACTGACCGAATTCGTCACCACGCAGGAATTGGCAAATCTCATGGGGGTTCCCGTCAACGAGGTCATCAAGAAATTCCTTTCGATGGGGAAGCTCGTTTCCATCAATCAGCGTCTGGAGCGGGACACGATTGAGCTCATGGCCGATGAGTATGGCTATCGAACGGAGTTCGTCAGCGAAGAGGAAGCGGTGGAAGAGGAAATTCCCGAGAGCGAAGAAGAACTCGTGGAGCGCCCGCCGGTGGTTACCGTCATGGGCCATGTGGATCACGGGAAAACGACGCTTCTCGATTATCTGCGGGAATCCTCCGTGGCGGCGGCCGAGGTGGGAGGCATTACCCAGCATATCGGGGCCTATGTGGTGAAGCACAAAGAGAAGAAAATCACCTTCCTGGACACTCCGGGCCATGAAGCGTTTACGGCCATGAGAGCGCGCGGCGCCCAAGCGACGGATATTGTCGTCTTGGTGGTTGCCGGGGATGATCAAGTGCGCCCGCAAACCGTCGAGGCGATTGATCATGCTCGGGCGGCCGGCGTTCCCATCGTGGTCGCGATTTCCAAGATCGATAAGCCGGGCGCCCATCCCGAGGTCATCCGGCAGCAGTTGGCCGATAAGAATATTTTGGTCGAGGATTGGGGCGGAAAACACCAGGTGGCGGAAATCTCCTCCAAGACCGGCCAGGGAGTGGACAAGCTACTGGCGGAGATTCTGGTGGCCGCCGAGATGTTGGAGTTGCGTGCCAATGCGAAACGCCGCGGCCGTGGTGTCGTGATTGAGTCCCGCCTGGAGAGAGGGCGAGGCATCGTGGCCACCGTTCTCATTCAGAGCGGAATTCTCCGTATTGGAGACAACTTCATTTGCGGCCAGAACTACGGGAAGGTGCGTGCGATGTTGGACGAGACCGGCAATCGAGTGGATAGCGCCGGCCTGGGTCAGCCGGTTCAGGTGATTGGATTCTCGGGAGCCCCCCAGGCCGGAGATGTTTTCGTCACCTTTGAGAGCGAGCGCGAAGCCAAAGAGATTGCGATGCGGCGGCAACTGCTTCAGCGAGAACAGACTTTCCGTCAGGTTCGTGCACGCAGCCTGGATCAAATATCGCAGGACATCCGACAGGGGGCGGCAAAGGAACTGTCTCTGATCGTTAAAGGGGACGCGGATGGATCCGTCGAGGCGATCTGTGATGCGCTGCAACAGCTCTCCACCGGCGAAGCGGCGGTGCATGTTCTGCACCGCGGCGTCGGCATGATTTCCGAATCGGATGTGCTCTTGGCCTCGGCAACCGGTGCCACGATTCTCGGTTTCCATGTCTATCCGAATATCAAGGCACGCCAAACGGCGCTGCGCGAAAAAGTGGATATTCGCACCTACAAGATTATCTATGAGATTACGGATGATATCCGGAATACTCTCGAAGGTCTGTTGGAGCCCGAGACGAAAGAGGAAGTGGTCGGTCTGATAGAAGTCCGCGAGGTCTTTCGGCTTCCGAAAATCGGCAATATCGCCGGATGCTTTGTTGTCTCGGGTCATGTTGAGCGCAGCAACTCGGTTCGCCTCTTGCGAGACGGCAAGGAGATTTGGAGGGGGCCGATGGCATCGCTGCGACGCTTTAAAGACGATATGCGGGAAGTGAAAGCGGGGACGGAATGCGGCATTCGTCTGGCGGAGTATGAGGACCTTGCCGTCGGAGACACTCTAGAAGCGCTCAGTCTCGTGGAAATCAAGAGGAAACTGACCAGCGACCTATGAGTTGCCTTGTAGGGCTCTTGACGATGGAGCTGCATATTCCGGGCAGCCAGTCTCTCAAAGAGAAGCGCCGTGTCGTCCATTCGCTCAAGGAACGGTTGCAGCAGCGCTTCAATATATCCCTGGCGGAGGTGGATTTTCAAGATACATGGCAACACCTTCGATTGGCCGTAGCCTGCGTGAGCAATGATGGCCGCCAGATTGAGAGCACCTTCTCTCATGTTCTGGATCTCTTGTCGGCGGATTCGCGCGTGGAACTCATCGCTCACGATGTTGCCTTCCGATAATCCTTTGTGTTCATGCGCACTCGAGCGAGGTGAGTCTGTGGAAAACCGACGGGCACAACGAGTGGCGAAGCTCTTGGAGCGGGAAATACCGGCCCTCTTGTCCCTGCTGCCGGAGTTGCCTTCGCGAGACCTGGTCACCATTACCGGAGTGGAAGTCACCCGGGATCTGCGTCATGCAAGAGTTTATTACAGCGTTTTGACAAACCAGGAGGAAGATTGGCACCTTGTGGCCAAGTTCCTTGCCCGGCATGCCAAGGGACTGCGACATGAGCTGGCAGGCCGAGTGGTTTTGAAATATCATCCGGAGATTCGCTTTCTCCCGGATCCGACCGCCGCGCACGCGGCTCGCATCGAGGCGCTCCTGAAACAGATTCATCCCACGGATGCTGGAGGGACTTCATAACGGTGCAATTCCATTCCCTGCACGATTTCTTGTCCGAGCCTACGCCTCTGCTGGTGACGACGCATGTCCATCCGGATGGCGATGCCGTGAGTTCTCTTCTCGCTTTTGGGTTTTTGTGCGATCGTTTGAACCGGCAGACCGTGTCTGCGATGGCGGATCCGATTCCCGATCGTCTCCGCTTTCTGCCGGGTATGGATCGAGTGATCGTGACGCAGGAGCAGCCCCTGCCGCAAAAGTATGAGGCGGCCGTCATCTTGGATGCAGGAAGTTTGAATCGCATCGGAAATCTTGAGACTTGCCTTGCTCCGTCGGCTAAGATCGTGAATATTGACCATCACCTTTCCAATAGCCACTTCGGTCATGTCAATATCCTTCATCTTGAGGCCAGCGCAACCAGCCAAATTCTCTTTGACATCTTTGCTGATTTCGGCTTCACCCCGACCGCGGAGGAGGCCACTTGTCTTTATACGGGCATTCTCACAGACACCGGACGGTTTCGATTCGCGAATACCACGGCGCGTGCCCTTGAGGTGGCCTCATGCCTGGTGGACTTGGGTGCGGATCCGGCCCTCATCACGGAGCGAATCTACTACGAGATTTCTCGGGACGATATTCAGAGGATGAACAAAGCTTTGGAGACGCTCGAGGTTTTTGCCGGCGGAGAGGTTTGCACGCTCTTTCTCGCGTCGGACAGCCAAATACAGGATTCCGATGCTCTCGTTGACCTGGCGCTTTCGATTCGGGGGGTGGAGGTCGCGTTGCTCTTCAGCGAAATGGCGGACGGGCGTATCCGCATCTCTCTGCGCTCGAAGAATCGGGTGAATGTCAGCAGGCTGGCGGAGCATTTCGGTGGAGGCGGCCATTTCAAAGCGGCGGGGCTTCGCATGCGCGGTACGCTGGAAAGCGCGCGTGAACGCCTTTTGCCCGCTGTCATCGAAGCCCTGGAAAGCCGAGAGCTTCCGGTCGTCCCCGCGTGAGTCTATGGCCCATCGCGCGCTCGTGCTCTCCGTTTTCAAGCCGCCCGGACCAACCTCGTTTGATGTCGTCCGTCGGATTCGCGCGCTTCTGGGGTACAAGAAGGTTGGGCACGCCGGAACCTTGGATCCGCCGGCAAGCGGAGTTCTCATCGTTCTCTGTGGAGAGGCGACGAAGTGGGCCGCGGATTTTGCGGATCTCGATAAGCGCTATCGGGCGACGATCCGTTTCGGCGTCGAAACGACGACGGACGACCTGACGGGCGAAATTCTACGAGAGTATCCACTAAGGGATTGGACTCACGAACGGATCCGAGATGCGTTGAAAGAATTCGAAGGGGATATCTTGCAAGTGCCGCCTGCGGTTTCCGCCGTAAAAATCGGCGGGGAACGCAGCTATAAGAAGGCCCGGCGCGGAGAAACACCCGAGCTGACTCCCCGTAGGGTATCCATTGGCGAGATTCGTCTTCTTGAGGTGGCAAAGCCGGACATTCATTTGGATATCTCGTGTGGAAAGGGAACCTACATAAGGTCGCTGGCGCGCGATGTAGGGAAGCGGTTGGGGTGGGGAGGAGCGATTGCCCATTTGGTTCGCAGCGCCGTTGGCCCGTATCAGATGGAGCATGCATTGTCACTGGAGCAACTGACGCGGCTGCGCGATGAGCTTGCCGGCTAAGGGTATTGTATGGAAGTCTTTCAGGGACCTTGGTCAAACTTTCTTGATTCTCGTGATTCGGCCATGACGGTGGGTTCGTTTGACGGCATTCATCTCGGTCATCAGCAGATATTGAACCGTTTGGTTGAAGGTGCGAAAGCACAGCGTCTGCGCAGCGTTGTCGTCACCTTTGAACCTCATCCGCGTCTCGTTTTGATTGACTCAAGGGAGCCCATTAGCCTGCTCACGCCGACCGAGGAGAAGCTTGAACTCCTCCGAAACTGGCCTTTGGATTTGGTGTGTATCTTGCGTTTCGATAAAACCGCATCGGAGCTTTCCCCACGAGATTTCGTGCAGGTCGTTCTCAAAGGCCGCATGGGACTCAAGCGAATCGTTATCGGTTATAATCATGCGTTTGGAAAGAACCGAGGAGGAGATCGAGAGAGCCTGATTGCCTTCTCTCGTGAGATGGACTTCCAAGTGGACATTCTCAATCCTGTGGAAGTGGACGGTTTGATTGTTTCGAGCTCGAAGATTCGAGCCCTGCTCAAGAAGGGAGAGGTGGCTCTTGCGGCCACTCTGCTGGGGAGACGCTACTCGCTTGCCGGCAGGATCGTGCAAGGTGCCGCACGCGGCAAACGCCTGAAGTTTCCCACCGCGAATCTGACCGTTTCCGCCGCGACGAAACTCCTTCCCGCCGACGGCGTCTATTGCGGTCTGGTTCGCCGGCAAGGAGACCTTCTTCCCGCCGCCATCTCCATCGGAGCCAATCCGACTTTTCCGGGCGCAAGACGATCCGTCGAGGCCCATATCATTGGCTTTGACGGAGATCTCTACGGACAGAATCTGGAGATTCAGTTGGTTCATTGGATTCGTTCGGAACGGAAGTTCGCCACGGAGAAGGAGCTGTCACAGCAAATTGGGCAGGATGTGAGTCGAAGCCTTGCCATCTTGGAGAGCTTCGCCCTCTTGAAGAAGACCTGGGGGGAATGCAGAGCGTAATTCCTCCGATGGATTTTCATCACCTTGACTTTATCAGAGAACAATAGAAGAAAAGGAAACGG
>JAZDIW010000040.1:0-3099 GCA_043804575.1 bacterium | reverse complement strand
TCCCTGGTCCGCGCAGGAATGCGCGGCCATCCGGTTGTTCAGATCCTGCCGGCGTCGAATCCTGGGCGCATGAGTCGAAAATGCAGATTCCAAAGAGGAATGAATGGGGAATGAACTGGAAGGAAGTTGCTGTATTCATGCGATTCCCATGCCCCGCCGCGCAGGATAGGAGTCCTGCTGTACAGCAGGACGAAGGACGGGCACACAGGCTCATGCGTTCGCCGGAACGGGGTCCGGCTACATGGGGAGGGGGGGGGTAAGGGGCTGGACGGCGCCCACGACGCAAATCAGTATCCCTATAACACATGGGCAAAAGCCGCGTACAAAACCCTGGCCGCCGTCAATGCCGCCACCAATCCGGGTAATAGGGTTATTGTAAGCAATGGCGTCTATAGCGGATTCGGGGGCATTGAGAGAAGCATCCATCTGGCTGGCAATTTCTGGATCCCATGGGCAGCGCGGTCACAACAACCCAAGACCGAGTCAGACCAACCCTATACTCATTTTGCACTCCTTGCGTGACCATTGCATTTTGCGACGAAAGGCAACATTGTCAGCGCTCGGTTACGGCCACGCGATAGAAGCAGGCCGGCGCATTGGTGCGATCCACGAAACAGACATAATTGCTCCCTGTTCCGAAAAATCCCGGGAACCCATTCGTGCTCCAATCGGCTGCACATAGATTGGTGATCCACGAGAGCTGGTAAGTAAAATTCGTGAAGGTGGGAAAGTTAAGATTAAGAACATCGCCGATTCGCATTCGCGGTTGTGCGGGACAAAACAGGACGTTCACTTTGTCGTTTCCCGAGGCGATGAGCGAAAAATCGGTCCCGCCTGTCTGCCAGACAGAACCATTGACTCTCCATGCCTCAACTTCGTACCCCGCTTGGGGTGTGGCCGTGAAATTAACTTGGTCATAAACCGGGCCCTCGTTCTGCGCATTGACGGGCCCGCCCGGACTGACACGGCCGTGGTCGCCCGCCCAAGCGATGAGCGTGTAATATGAGGCTAAGGTTCGTCCGAGAGGCACATTTGGCCGCTGAGGGTTAACGCCGTAATTAAAGTAATCATGTTCTCCCAAATCGATCCAGACATAGTCATCGGGACTGAACGCTATCCAATCTGTAGCAGATACAGCCGCCCAGAAATCTTCGTCTGTTCGGATAATCACGTAGAAGGATTTGCCCGTTGCATCTATAGCGTAAGCGCTGCCGTGAAATTGACCGTTGGTGATACCTGTTGTCATGTGGACGTCGGAATTCTCCAGCAAGGCGTCTACGCTGTACATGCCCGAGATCCAGGATGGATCCATGTGCGATTGTAAAGTCACAAGATATGCCCGTCCGTTTGCGACGGGAGTGCCGTTGTAGTTCACCGCATATCCTGTGTCTGTTGCCACATCCACATCAACAGCGCATGACCTAAGAGGCGGGAACGCACTTACGAATGCACACAGCATCAGTGGAAAGTTATAGATGGCTGTCTTCCGCCAAAACACCTCATTGAAATCGAACTTCTTCCTGCCTTGCACCGAAGCGCTTTGTTGAGGTTGTGTCATATTCATTTCCCTTCCTGGCTGTCGATCGTCACGTAGTTTCGGCTGGTTACCCCGAAGGACGTCATCAAGGATCCGTCCGAATCTGCCAAAACTTCCGCGACACTCCCTGAACAGAGTCCGTGAAGGCATTGAGCGGGACCGTGGCAACGATATTACTGCGCACCACGGAAAAGCCCTGCTGCAGATTGGTCGAGGAACAAACGGTGTAGCGATGATTGGTGATGCTGCTCCATTGCAGGACCAGGCCGCTGCCGGCCGGCGCCGCGAGCTTTCCCATTTCCGGTTTCTCGTCGACGTCCGTTACGGCAATCACGAAAGCCTTTTGGGTGGTCAGACCACCCTGATCCATGGCCTGAACACGTATGCTGAAGTTGCTTTTAACTTCATAATTATAGACCGCCGCCGTCAGCAGGTTGCTCCCGCTGATCGAGAAGGAACCGTTGTCCGTGCTGCCCGAACCGGCAACCAGGCTATAGGTGAAGGTGTTGCCGGCATCCGGATCTTGAGCTGTAAAATGGCCGACTTTTGTGCCGACCGAAAGATTCTCCGCCACATTCGTGCCGGACAGTAAAATGTTGGTCGGCGCGGTGTTGCCACTGGCCGTTACAAAGTTGAACGCGGAAGAATACAAAGACCAATTGCCGGCCGAGTCCTTGTATCTTACCCGCCAGTAATACCGTGTGGAGACGGCCAAACTGCCGGCCGACACGGTCACGGATG
This sequence comes from bacterium, assembly GCA_043804575.1. Lineage (GTDB taxonomy): Bacteria > Electryoneota > RPQS01 > RPQS01 > DYHQ01 > JAZDIW01. Next base: position 821 of record JAZDIW010000040.1, on the reverse strand, counting down.
TTGCGGCACCATAGGTGTCGCCACTGTCCCATTCCGGGCTTGAGAAATCGCTGTTATTATCGACCACCCACTGGCTGTTGGCCTGCGTATCTCCCACGTCATAATCTGAAAATGGGGAAGCGGTTAAAACCGGAGTGAGGAGGATGCCGGTCTCATTGTTGGCGGGGGTCTTCGGAGTGGGACTGCGCGGCGGAATATTGTCGCGAATACCTGTGTTTTTGATTTGCAGACCCGCTAAATATACCTGATACGAGGCGGTTGTGTGCTTTTCAGCCGCAATGCGCAGTCCAAATCGGTTGGAACTCACTTCATAAGGCGCCAGGTTGGTAAAGCGCAGATACGTAATATCGCGTGTTCCAGGAAGTTGGTTGTCGCTGTTGGCCGAGCACATATCCCAGGAGGAGCCCGCTCCATGATAGATCGTCCCGACTCCATAAGCATTGCCCGATCCCGCACCTCTGCCAAAGTAGATAACCACATCATAGGTCTTGTAGGGATCGAGATCGTAAGCGCCATAGCTCGCGGGAAAATCGTCGTAGGCGCCATAAAGACCTATGCCGGCACTGAATATCTTCGTCGAGCTGCTCCATAGACTCCAACCTGTGTGCTGCAAAAGAACAAGCGCCACTCCGGAAAGCGTTCCATTTTCATACGCAAGGTTCGCTGCATTGCTGACACTATGATTCCAATAGTTACCCCCGGAGCTCAATACGCCATCGGAACCCGAATATGCGGCGCTGCTGCTTGATGGTTTAACATCCACATTGATGGTTTGAGCTTGGGCAATGCCCGAAGCCAACATACCCATCAAAAGAAGCAAA
>JAZDIW010000039.1:0-3045 GCA_043804575.1 bacterium | reverse complement strand
CGTCGCCGAGAATTCCGCCTCGAACTTTACCAAATCCCGTAGTTTCAGCATTTGTTGTCGGACAGCCTCCTTTTTGGTCGCCGATGGACTCGTTGCCTTAGACATCTCATCCATCAAGTTCTGGCAGCGGTTCACTTCACGAACGCATCTGGACCAGACGTCACGCCGAGCTTCCATCAATGGCTCGTGCTCGCGGAGCTTGTAGCGCTTGATGGATTCTTCAACGCGGGCAGTGTTCCAGGCATCCAGGTCCGGCAGCGGTTTCACGTCGCCATTTTCGTCGAAACACAGGAGAAGCGGATCCTCAGGGCGGGCCGGGTCGAGCAGGTAAGGAAATTCGTCGTCAATGTTCCGGTCTGCGGCGCTTGCCTGATGGGTTCCCGCCCGGAGCGGAAAGAATGCTCCCTTCTTCCGATTGCCAACGTTGCCGCAAATCCGGAAGTTGTGCCAATCGAACGCCAGCCACCAGTAGCCTTCGTCGCGCTCAGTGCCGTCGAGATTCTTCGCGGCCTTCTTGGGGCGATAATGCTCGACTTCCCAGTGGCTGAAGGAGTCGCGTGCTTCTGAAAACCAGCACTTGCCCTTGGAAAGCTCCAGGAGCCATGGTTTCAGTTCTCCCCACACCGCCCTGTTGTCATCGATAATCTTGTCGCGGTCCGCCTTCGTCTGAGCGGCGTCCAATTGGTCGGATAAAACCTTCGCTTTCTTCCGCCAATCCGCGCAGGGTTCCTTCCCGTCCAAATTGATGAATCTCATTTCTTCGCGCCCTTGCCAAGAATATCATCGAGAATCTCGTCAGCGATTTTCTCCTGCTCTTTCTGCTCGCTCGCTGAGAGGACTGGCTTCCGAAATTCAGGCCGACGGGCCATCGCCCTCACGAACTGGGCGTAATCAGGGTCGCGGAACTCGCGGCCAAAGCCAAGATCCGCCAGTTCATCCGACAACCTCTTGAACTCACCTTCCTCCGCATTGCTGCGCTTGTCGCCAACCGCCAGCAGACGTGCATGCGCGTCCAACTTTTCCTGAATCTCCGTTCCCACTGCGCTGCGCAGACCGAACATGTTCCTCAGAATCCCCTGCACGCCCATGCCGACCGGATCTTCTTCCGGCTCGAAACTCGCCACCACGCCGCTCTCCGAATCGCGCTCGAGGATCGCCACCTGTTTACGCCGCAGGTTGGTGAGCACAAGCGGGTCGTGCGTGGCGATGAGTAGATGACTGTTCTTCCCGATGTCTGCATGCTTTTTCAAGATATTTAGGTATTCCATACCCCAAGCCGGATTTAGATGCGTATCCGGTTCATCGAGCAGGAATAGCGAATCTTCGTCTCGCGTGAAACGCAGCATGCCCACCACGGTTAATAGCTGCTGTTCGCCTTCACTCAGTTCTCGGAACGTCAACGCTCCGGCGTGGCGCACCTTAACGCGAATTCGCGTCTCATGAATGAGGTCAGACATAAAAGTGCTTTCCAAGAGTTTGAAGAACTCTACAGCCTTGAAGCCTTCAGGTTCGCCCATATTATCCTCGGAAAGAGCAGGCTTACCTATTTGGGCGGCTTTTCTGTAGCGCGAATCCTTCTTGCGAACGATTTCTGACGACTGCCTCGCCAATTCGCGGAGCTTTTCAACATCTCTCAAATAGAGGTAAAGAAATTCCGTGTTCTCAGTCCTGTCGAAAGCTTGTTGGATGCTTCCCTTCAGTCGTAAGGGCGCAAGCGCGCAGTCGTAAACACACGACAAGAAATCTTTCACGATTCCACCCGCATACCAGAAGCGAGGGTCGCCATCTTTCCTTGGCCTTTTGTTTTTTGCCCAGTGCGGACGCTTTAGAACAAAGAGCGCACTTTCCAGTCCCTCGATCCACAGATATTCTTTGAGGAACTCCATCGCCTGTTGGTCTTCCGTCATGAAAAACGCGAGCAGGGCGAACTGTGAGTGGATGGGTTTAGCATAGAATAGTGGGCGCAGGGGAAGCGTGCGCCCGTCCAGAAGTTCATCACGGAACTCCAATTGAGGTTTGAAGAAGTGAAACTCCAGCCGGTTGCTCGTGCCCGAGTAATATGTCACCACATAGCGTGGCAAATAATCGAGAATCTTCTCCTTCGCCATCCGCCGTTCTTCTCCGTCCTCGGTAATTGTGAATGAGAATGAGTCGATAGCTTTCCCCTCTTTGGAGGTGAGTGGCGGCAGGGGGAACTTGTCCTCTTCATCTCGCTGACTGGGAGGATTCCACACGCGCACCGCGACCTTTCCGTTCCGCAAGGTGTAACGGAGGTCGTAGCCAAATTCCTTTGTGGGTTTTCCCTTCAACAAGTCACGAAAGATGATTACGAGAGCCTCATAGAGGTTGCTCTTCCCTGAACCAGCGCGCCCTAAAACCACCGTGACCGGCTCATTGCAGGTCTCGTCGAAATCCACCGCGAAGTCAACAAGGTTCTTAAAGTCGTGAATCTTCAGGTAATCTAGTCTCATGGCAGTATCCTCAGCCAAGCCTGTTGTCCTGAATCTTTCCGCTCCGCGACCTTGGCCGGCTTGTCAGTCAGCTTTCTCAGCTCCTTGTAGAACGCGTCCACCAGGTCTTGAGGCGCGTCACTTTCGTTAAACGCGGCTTCGTAACCCGATTCGCGGAAAAGCTGCTCCGGCGTCATCGGTTTCCTGTGCTCGCGGAGCACGTCGAGCAGAGGACGATGTGTCACTTTCTTTTTCGATCTGGATTTTGGCATAGGTTTACCTTTCGGTTTCTTGGCTTCAGTTTCGCGTGCAGTGCGGATGCGTTTGAGCAGTGCGGAAGCCGGTTCATCAATCGGGTCTTGGGGGACGAGACGGCCGGCAAAAGCATCGCAAAGGAGTGATTGGCGAGTGGTCTGGGCGCGGGCAAGCTGCTGCCCTAACGACGCTGCCAGCCGATCCGCCGCTGACAGGCGCCGCTCCGCTTCGTGAACAATCAGGGACTGCTCCTCAAGAGATGGAATTGGAATTGGCAACGACCGAGTATTCGCCAAACTGAAATTTGCCCTTGCAAAATCAACCTTCTCTGAATGAATGC
>JAZDIW010000038.1:0-5186 GCA_043804575.1 bacterium | reverse complement strand
GCCTCCAATGTTCCTGAGGATGGCGACATCATTCCGAAACAGTTCGGGTTGGAACAGAATTACCCGAATCCTTTCAATCCTTCGACTGCGATTCGGATTGCGGTTCCAAAATCGTCTCGCGTGAACATTCAAGTGTACGATATTCTTGGGCAAGAAGTCGCTACCATCGCGAACCGGGAATTCGAGCCGGGATACCACAATCTGCTGTGGAATTGCCAAGCTTGCGCCGCGGGAATCTACTTTGTCCAGATGCGCGCCGGGGAGTTCGTTCAAACGCGCAAGATGTTAATCGTGAAATAGCTATGGGGTACTATATCCTCTTCGCGAAAAGCCGTGCAAAGAGTCTGCACGGTTTTTTGCTCTGAGAAGCCAGAGCAATGCGGAGAGAGTTTGCCATTCTTGGCGGAATTTGTTTTCTTTAGACAAATAGACTACAATCGAATACACTCCGGAGCCGACCTATGTTACTCCACTATCCCAGAGCGCGCCTGTGCGTCCTATTGTCCGTTTTGGCGGCTGGCGTCTTTGCAGCAACACCCACAGTGAATGCGGCAGAGACTCTGCTGACGGACTGGCTCGTGGCAGGCCCCGCGTGGATGCCTGACAGGGCATTTTCGGACACATCGAAGAATCTTGCGGCAGAAGTCTTGGAAAGGCCGCTGTTGGATTACGAGACGCTGCTGCCGAAAGCCGGGCAATCTTTCGATTGGTATCCCGGCATGACACTCACTTGGATGAAGACGAAAGCCGAAGGCGGTCGCCTCATTCTCTCGACTTCAATGCCTCGCCAAGGTCAAACCTATGTTGCTTTTGCAGCGGCCTATCTTGAAAGTCCTTGCTGGCAGGAGGTCTCGGCAAAAATTGTGAGTTCTCATCCCTTCGCCCTCTATATAGACGGCGTTTTATCGGACAAGGCCATCTTGCCGATTGTCGAGAATCGCGTGGAACTCACGGCGCGGCAGACTCTGCATCGCGGCAAACATCTGCTTCTCGTAGTAACATCGGCAATGGCAGAGAGCTCATCGTTCAACTGGGAGATGAAGATGCAACTCGAGGTACCGGAATCCCTCTCCGTGTCAACTGATCCCCGGCGTTCGCCCACTGAATTCAAAGATTACGCTCTGTTTGACAGAATCTCTCAACTTGCGCTTTCCTCCGATGGAAACCTCGCCGCTCTCGTTCACAGCCGGCGCGACAAAGACTTCAAGCGGCATTCGTGGATTCAGGTCTTCGATGTGCAGAGTCGGAACTTGATTCGGACAATCGAAATGACGGCGAATGTGAGCGCACCTTTCTTCCTGCCTATGGGCAGAAGGCTCGCCTTTCGAGTGGCCGAAGAGGAGGGAACATCGATTCGGATTTTTGATCTTGAGCAGGCGGAATTGCGCCGGGTTCTTAATCCCATAAAAAATCTGGGGCATTGTGTTCCCTCTCCCGATGGAAAATTCCTTTTCTACAGTATGGACATGGAAAAGGAAAAGACCGACTCGAAATACACACTTCTAACGGAGTTGGATCAACGCCTGACCGATTGGACGGACCGGCGCGCCATCTACGCTGCGTCGCTGGAGAATGGTGCGACTCATTGCCTGACCGACCTCGGAGAATTTGCACTGGATGAGTTCGGTCTTTCCTGCGAAGGAGACAAGCTCATCTTCACTCGGCGACTTGCCACAGCGGAGCGACCCTACTTCTCCACAGAATTCTGGCTGCTTGATCTTGCCACAGGAAAAGAGACTTTTTTGCTGTCTCAGCCGATTGCTTTTGAAACGCGCCCTCTGAACCTCACTTGGCTGCCCGGAGGAAAATACATCGTCTACACGGCGGCAAGTCATCTGACAGAAAAGGACGAACCAACAAGCCACAATGTCAGCGAGGTTGACCTCTACCTTCTCGATGTCGAAAAGAAGAAAACAATGAATCTCTCGAAAGATGCTCTTTTCACGATGGATGAAGGAAGCGGTCTCCATTGGAATCCGCAAGACAGGCATCTTTATTTCGTGGCTTTCGTCCGCGGCCTGGCCAAAGTCCATAAAGTTGATCCTTTCGGAAAGGCGGCGTTTCAAGAACTCCCTCTCCCCTTCTCCTATGTGGAAAGCCTGGAAATGGACGATAATGGAAGCCGGTTCGCCTTTACGGCAAGCTCACCAAATTTCCCTTCTTCAGCATATATCTATGACTTTGCGAAACAGAAGTGGAGCGAACTTGCCAATCCGACAGCGGAGCTCTTGCAGAGAATCGAGCTTGCCAAATGGGAAAAATGGAACTTCGTCAACTCCGACGGAATCACCATTGACGGCCTCATCTATTATCCTCACGATTTCGATCCGGAGAAGAAATGGCCGCTGATTGTCTATTTCTATGGAGGTGTGTCGCCCCAAGAGGAGAATTTCTATTTTGCTTTCCACTGGTGGGCGGCGAACGGCTATATCGTCTATGGACTCACTCCGGTGGGAGCGATTGGCTTCGGTCAAGATTTCGCCGACAAACATGTGAATGACTGGGGGGAACTGGCGACGCGAGACATCATCGAAGGCACGCAGAAGCTGATCCAAGAGAAGTCGTTTATTGATTCGGAGCGAATGGGGGCCTATGGGGCAAGTTATGGGGGATTCACGACGATGGACTTAATCACAAAAACCGACATGTTCGCCGCCGCCGTCTCGATGTACGGCATCAGCAATATTGCGAGTTACTGGGGCGGAGGAACTTGGGGATATACTTACGGCGACATTGCTTTGGCGCGCAGTTATCCGTGGAATCGCCGCGATGTCTTCGTGGATAAATCTCCCCTCTTCCATGCCGATAAAATCAGAACGCCGCTGCTGCTATTGCATGGAGTGGATGACACGAATGTTCCGGTGCTGGAATCGGAGCAGATGTTCACCGCGCTGAAGGTGCAGGGCAAAGAGGTCGCCTATGTTCGTTTCCCCGGCGAAGATCACGGAATCGCGGGCGATTTCAAGAACTACATCGCCCATCGCGAAATGATGCTCGAGTGGTTCGACAAATACCTGAAAGGGCAACCTCAGGCGTGGGAAGCCCGATGGAAGAAGAAATGCGGTGAGGAGAAATAGGAAATTATCTGAGCCTCTTCCCGACAGCCAATTCCAGAGCGATGAGCTGGCTGTGATATTCGAGAATTTTGGACAAGTTCTGCGTTTCCGCCTGAGCGTAGGTCAACTGAGCGCTGCGCAAGTTTAGCTGCGATGTCGCACCCAGGCGATAGCGCTCGCGCTCAAGTTCCAGAGTCTTTTCCGCCAAATCGCGATTTCGTTCCGTAATGAGACTCTGTTCAAAGACTTTCTGCAAATTATAGTAGCCGTCTCGAACCGCCTTTTCGATGCTGAGGCGCAATGCCCGCTGGCTCTCGTGCGCCTGGTCTCGGGCGATGCGCGCCGAGACGACGGAGCGCTCTCGGCTCAGTCCGTTAAAGAGCGGCCAATACGCAGAGAGAGAATAGGAAGTATTGCGGCTTCGCGGCGAAAGCGTGAAGGATTCACTCGCACCGGATTGCTCCGAACGCGAGAAGGTGACTCCCGCCGTCACCGTGGGTAGATAGCTACTATAGACGACTCGCACCGCATCTTCGGCAATTCCAGCCGAAAGCTCGGCCATGCGGAAGTCCGTGCGATTCTCGTAGGCGGCTTGGACAAGACTTTCCAAATTGTACTTCAGCGGCCCGATGACAGAAATATCTTCGACTGGGTAGCTGCTTTCCAAATCAATCCCCAGAAGTTCGTTCAGACTCTCGCGTGCGGCCTGCAAATCGCGCCTTGCTGAACTCGAATCGTTCTCGGCCGTCCCCACATCAATCTCCGCCTGCAACACATCGAGCTGCGTCACCGTCCCCACTTCAAATCGCGCCCTGGCAAGCTCCAAGGCATCTTTTCGCTGTTCTAAGAGCTTCTGACTCACCGTCACCATCTTCTCGGTAATCAACACCATGACCACGTTCTGAGCCACGGCTTGATCAAGACTTTTTTGGGTATTCAGCAGCGTGGCATCGTTGAGCTCCGCTTGCTTGAGTGCTTGGCGCAGTTCGAAAAGTCGCTGTCCACCCTGAAAGATGGTCTCCTGGAGAGAGAGATACATAGAAGAACTGCGATTCTTTCCTTCTGTTGCTTCGCGAGTGTAGGTTTCAACTCGCGTGCGCACGCTCTGCGTCTCTTCATCCCAATAGAAAACCGTGTCTGTGTAGGTCACCGGATACATCGAGACGGAGCCGTCGGGATTGATGAACGTGGGATAGTAATATTGGTTTTCTGAAAACTGAAGGCCGACGGTCACCGTGGGCAAGAAAGCTCCAACGGCGCTCGCCTTTCCGATGCGATTAATCTTGGTATCCAAAAATGCTTTGCGAACATCGGGATTGTATTTGCTCGCAATCTGCCGCAAGCTGTCCAGACTAAGTGGAATCGTCGAGGTAATCAGCGGATTCTCTGATGCAGAAGCCGTGAGAATCATGGGATAGAGAAGCACCGCCAAAAGGAGTTTTTTCATGGGTCATTCCTATGTAAATGAGGACACGAACGAATCGATCGCTTAAAGTGCGGCATCATCAATTCCAAATTGCTCAGGGAAGAGATTTTCTCTCTCCTCCACCGCCTCCAAATTGCAAAGTCACGAAGAGTGTATTGCTTGTCAAGTCCGGACCGTTGCGCAGCTTACTCCCCGCAAAACTCCAGCTTGGCGAAGTCGGATCAAAAATATAGCCCGCGCGAAATCCGAAGAAGAGGCCGCCTCGCTCTGCCGATTGCTTCTTCTTGTCATAACCCGACATGTCAATCAGATACCCTGCTCCCAGCCCCAATTCGAGCAGGAAAGCTCCGCGGTCAAGCTCGACCATCTGGTCTGCTTCGTTGATGAGCGTTTGAGCATTATGCTCGCCGGTATCTCGGACAAGTTTCAGGCTGTATCCGCCGCCACCGATGCCGATGAAAGGGTACGCAAAGAAATCCTTCTTGCGAAAGACCTCATATCCCACATTAAAAAATCCATACCCGCCGGATAGGGTGCCAGTCATCGTATCGCTCGAAGCCTCCTGACTGAATCCGTATCCTTCCCCTCCGAGGATGACTCCGGGGCCTACAATACCGAAGCCCGGGCCTCCCAGCGCCCACTGCTGGTCGTCAAATTCCAAGTTATGGATTTGTGTGCTTCGATTCAAGCCTTTGGCATCAATC
>JAZDIW010000037.1:0-9232 GCA_043804575.1 bacterium | reverse complement strand
TCTTCAGGTCGCGCGAGATTTTCTGGAAACCGTGCAGCAGCGCGCCATCGGCCAAGAGGTGATTCGTTCGGTTTCCCCCGCGCAGCAGGTTGTGAAAATTATCCACGATGAACTTGTGCAGCTTCTCGGAGGAGAGAAGGCGAAGCTTCGCGTGTCGCCGAAGCCGCCGACCATCTACATGATCGTAGGCCTGCAAGGCTCCGGCAAAACGACTTTCTGCGCGAAGTTGGGTCTCCACTTCAAGTCGAAAGGGCGGAATCCTCTGTTAGTGGCTGCGGACCTTCAGCGCCCCGCGGCGCAGGAGCAACTGGATATTTTGGGTCAGTCGGCAAGCCTGACTGTTTTTCGCGGCAAGATGCCGGGGCCCGTCGAGACATGTCAGGCAGCCTTGGACTATGCTCGGCGCAACAGTCTGGATCCCGTCATCCTGGATACGGCGGGGCGCCTGCATATGGATGAAGAACTGATGGTCGAATTGGAGGAGATCCAGCGGCGTCTTGCGCCAACGGAGATTCTCTTCGTGGCGGATGGAATGACGGGGCAGGACGCGGTCAATTCAGCCAAGGTTTTTTCGGAGAGACTTCATTTTTCGGGTGCCGTGCTGACCAAAATGGATGGAGACGCGCGCGGAGGAGCGGCGCTTTCCATTCGCGCCGTAACGGGACAGCCCATAAAATTCGTTTCGACAGGGGAGAAGCTGGAGGCTCTGGAGCCGTTCTATCCGGAGCGGATGGCGTCGCGCATTCTCGGCATGGGAGATGTGGTCTCGCTTGTGGAAAAGGCGCAGGCGGCCATAGACGAGCACGAAGCGGAGAAGCTCGCTCGCAAGATTCGCAAGCGGGAATTTGATTTCGAGGATTTCTTGAGCCAACTCAGACAGCTCAAAAAGATGGGGAGCCTTGCCGGTCTTCTCGAAATGGTTCCGGGAATGGCCGGGCGACTGAAAAACATGCAGGTGGATGAGGGAGCTCTCCGGCGCGTGGAAGCGATGATTCTCTCGATGACTCCCGAAGAGCGTCAGAATCCCAAGGTATTGAATGGAAGCCGCAGGCGTCGAATCGCGGTGGGCTCGGGCACCAGCGTGCAAGATGTGAATCGCCTGGTCACGCAATATCAGCAGATGCGGCAGATGATCAAGAGCCTCAAAGGCGGCGGAGTCTCATCCCTTCGCCAATTCATGAGAATGTCCTAAGGATAGGAGCAAGAGAAGTGTCTGTTCGAATTCGACTCATGCGCGTAGGACGCAAGAAGAATCCGCAGTATCGCATTGTGGCCGTAGATTCTCGAAAGAAGCGGGATGGAGCTTACCTCGAGCTTCTCGGCAGTTATCAGCCTCGGTTTCATCCGGCGAAGCTCGAGGTCAAAGAAGATAAGATATTGCATTGGATGCAATTGGGGGCCGTGCCATCCGACACGGTGCGAACTTTGTTGTCGCGGCAGGGAATTCTCCTGCGATTTGATTTGCTCAAGCGCAACGCTCCCGCCGAAAAAATCGCCGAAGCGACCATCCAGTGGCAGGCGAAAGCGCAGCAGCGGGCGGCGCGGGAGGCGCAGCGCGGACTGCCGGGGAGAAAAAAGAAGGCGGCGGTGCAGAGCTCTCCAACGGCCGAAGAACAAGTATCCTAAGTGGGTGAGATTCCATGGAAGAGTTCATCAGTTTCATTGCCAAACATCTGGTGACGGATCCAGATGCGGTTTCCGTGGAAAAGACGGAAAAGGACGGGGGTATCGTCTATCGTCTCCATGTGGGTGACGGAGATTTGGGCCAGGTCATCGGGAAGGAAGGCCGGACGGCGAAATCCTTGAGGATTCTCTTGATTGCCGCGGCCGCCCGAGCCGGCCAGCGGGCACGTCTCGAAATCGTGGACCCGGCCAAGGAGGGCAATGCACCACCCCAACCGTGAGGAGGATTTCCGCATCATTGGCAAAGTGGTCGCGGCTCACGGTCTTCAAGGAACGCTCAAGATAGAATCATGGAGTGACTTTCCCGAGCGCTTCCGGACTCTGACATGGGTGTTTCTGAAACAGCCCAGCGGTCAGTTGTCTCGTCACGAAGTAAAGAATGTGCGTTTCGGTACGCATCATGTGTTCATGAAGCTCGATGGATTGGTGCGTCGGGAACAGGCGGAGGAATATCGAGACTCAGAGCTCCTCATATTCGACAAGGAGAGCTGGCCTCTGCCGCCGGACCGCTATTATGTCAGTGACCTGATTGAAATGGCCATTGTTGGAACAGACGGAACCGAGCTTGGACGGATCACCGATGCACAGACGGGCGCGGCGCAGGACATCTTGGTGGTGGAGGGGCCCTACGGCGAACTTCTCATACCTTTTGTGAGTGAATGGGTTACCGAAGTAGATATGACGGCGCGCAGGCTCCGCGTTGCCAACTGGCAGGAGCTCATATACCCGGAGGAGTGCCCGAGTGCGGATTGATGTGCTGACGGCCTTTCCGGAGAGGTTTTCCGGCATGCTGCAAGCGTCCATTCTTAGGCGCGCCCTCGAAAGAGACTGTGTGCGTCTTTGGATTCACAACCTTCGCCATTTCACGCGCGATAGGCATGGTCAGCTCGACGACTATCCGTATGGAGGGGGACCCGGAATGATTCTGCGTGCCGAGCCGGTCTTCGATGCGTTGGAACGCCTGTTTGAAGGGGAGCAGCAGACTCCCGAATTGGTCTATCTCACACCTCAAGGGAGGCTCTTCTGTCAGGAAATGGCACGCGAACAGAGCCGGTACCCCTGGCTCGTCATCCTTTGCGGTCACTACAAGGATGTGGATGCGCGCATCTTGCAGCGATACCCTTGGCAAGAAATCTCCATTGGCGATTATGTCCTCAGTGGCGGAGAGGTGGCCGCGGCCGTGTGGATTGATGCCGTCGTGCGTTTGGTTCCGGGTGTGTTGGGTGATGAAGAATCCGCGCTATGTGACAGCTTTGAGGATGGTCTGTTGGACGCTCCCTACTTCACTCGTCCGGAAGAAATCGCGGGGCTGAGCGTGCCTGAGGTGTTATTGAGCGGCAATCACGCGCGGATCAAGCAGTGGCGAAAGGATGAGAGGCGGAAGCGAACGCGGGAACGACGCCCGGATCTGTGGCAAAGATACCAGCAAACGAAAAATTGTACAAGTTGATCGGATAGCACAATGGATCGAATTTCAAATTGGACTCACGCGGAGTTGCGGAAGGACATCCCCGATTTCAAAGCCGGGGACACGGTCAATGTTCAGGTGCGAGTCATTGAAGGAGACAAGGAGCGACTTCAGGCATTCCAAGGGGTCGTCGTCCAGCGTCGGGGCGCGGGGATGGACGAAACCTTTACGGTTCGAAAAGTCTCCATGGGTGTGGGCGTGGAACGGATTTTTCCTCTGCAGTCGCCCAATATCGCCGCCATTGAGATTCTGCGCCGCGGTCGGGTGCGTCGAGCTCGCCTGACTTATTTGCGATCCCTCAAAGGCAAGGCGGCGCGCATCCGGGAACGGACGGTCCCCAGAGAGACGAAGTCTGACGCGTCATCGAAAGGCACTTCTGAGAAATCGGGATCTGCTTGATGAAGGATGAGATTCTCCTTCTTTTTCGCAGCCGAGCACCTTTTTGATGAAAGCTCGTCTTGCGCCTTTGAGCTTCACTAAAGAGTGGGCGATAGAGAAACCGTAGCCCCCATTTCCCTGGAAGTGGGGGCTTTGTGTCCATAGAGAGAGCTTTGGCAGGGAAATCGTCTCCACTTTTCTTGACCCGCATGGCGGCATTTATCGCCGTCGCCGTCGTCTTGGGTTATCTCTTGGCACCCATACCGAATGTGGAACTCGTCACCGCCACCTGTTTCGCGGCCGGAGTTTGTTTGGGTGCCACAGGGGGCCTTGTGGTGGGCGCCATGGGTGAATTCCTTTTTGCCGGACTGCATCCGATGGGCAGCAGTATCGGAATCCTCCTGCTTGCCCAAATGCTCGGAATGGCGCTGGCCGGATTTGTCGGCGGCAAAGTATCCTCTCTTTTGACGGGTTTTCAGGGCTTCGCCTCCCGCCGCATCCTTTTTGGCCTGGGCGCGATTCTCACCTTCCTGTTTGATCTCTTGACCAATCTGGCCTATCCTCTTCAGGCAGGCTTTTCACTTTCGCAGACTACCGCCGTGCTTGCTGCGGGGATAGGATTCGCTGCGATTCACATAGCGAGCAATGCTCTCGTTTTCGCGCTCGTCCTTCCTCCTGTTCTGGCGCGGCTGAAGAAAATGACATGAATTCCCCGGGGAAACGACTGTTCTTCTCTATTCTCTTGGTTTGCTGTTGCCGTCCGGTGGCGGCCCAGTTCGTCCTGCCTCAAATCCATCACTACGAGATGGACGGCCATAATCATGAGGACTTGTCGGACATTCTCCGGCTCTTTCCCGGAATGTATCCACAAGACCTTGGAACTCTTGGAGCGCCACTCTATTTTCTGCCTTGGGGGCTCTGGCCCGGGCAGATGCGCTACACTTTGGACGGTTTGCCCTTGGAGAGGCGATATGATGGACTGTGGGATCCTGGACTCCTGCCGGTTTCCGAAATTGATTCGATCGTTTTCGAATCCTCTCCATTGAGTGGCCTATCGCCCGGCGCCGGTGGTCGAATAAATTTTGCGACTCGCGAGCTGCCGGTGGACAGTCCGCTCTCGGAGATTCGCCTGCGGGAAGGTTACTACGACTACGGAACCGTGGATTTCGCTCATGGACAGCCCATCTACAGAAAGCTCACTTTTCAATTGACGGGTCGGCTCGGCTGGTATCGAGGCCTGCGCGAGCAGACGGGCTTGCGCTTGACTCGCATTCGGGGAAAGCTCAGTTTTCGTCCCGCGAAAAAATGGCGGCTTGAGGCGCTCTGTTTCCGAACAAAGTCCCACTGCGATTCGAAATTGAATGAGAGTGGCCAGACTTTGACACGAACGGAGGGACAGTTCTCGTTTTTACCGACGGATTCTATGTCCGCTTCATTTCGCCCATCTCTACGCTTCTTTCTCAGAGAGGATGGAGAGCGTTGGGGGGAACCTTGGAGGGCTCGCGATGTCTCCGGCGGAGCTCTTCTATGCGTCTCTTCAAGGAAGTTCGGGCATCACTTTCAGGGCACCGGCCTGGCGCGTTTCTCTTCCATGAACTTCCCGCCCACAAGGAAGCTCGGCTCGCATGACATCGAGGTCGGCTTGACCGATTCGGTCGGGGTCGCAAATACTGTTGGCATTGAATTGGGTGGCGGCTTGCGATTCGAGAAGGGCTGGGATACACCCGCTCAGCGCTACGGTCTTCGAGGCTATGTCCCGATAGCAAAGACCTGCGTGCTCTTTGGAGGCGTCCAGAGACTGGAGACTTTTCCGTCTCCGCTTTGGATGAGTTCGAGCTACCTCTTGGCCGAGCGACCTCTGCTGCTCAGTCCATCCCTGTCGAATCTTGGCGATTCTCTCGTCGCATGTCCCAAAGAGAAGCAAAGAAGCTCCCAGATGGAGTCCGGAGTTTCTGCCGATCTGGGCGGCGCAAAACTCCGGATTGCGGCACTTCGAATCGCCACGGAAAACGGATTTGTTCCTTGGACAACCGCTTCATCACAGCAATCCCCGACAGATTCCAGATGGGGCGGCGCTTTCGATGGGCGGATACCCCTCTACGAAGGCCTTTCTTTTGAAACACGATGGTCTTTTCTGTGGATCTCCAAGAGCGATTTGCAGCCATCCGACGACGTGCGAGGTTTTTCCCGGCTCTATTTCGACCGCACCTTTTTCAAAGCCCCGCTTCACATTCGCACGAGTCTGAGCCATACCTACATTGGAAAGCATGTGTCGTTCAGTCATCAAGGCGCTAAGACGCTGCAACCCGTGCATTTGGTGGGCCTTCGTATTTCCGCTCAGATCGGTAACTTCAGAATCTTTTGGGGAACAGAGAACATCGGAGCCAGGCATTATGAATATGTTCCGGGTTTCCTCATGATTCGCAAGGAAGAATACTGGGGATTTGATTGGATTTTCTGGTATTAGGGTGTGGGGCGATGCAGTGAAATGTTATTACTTGATAATCTTGAAGTAAGGGGGGAATGTTCAGGGGAGGATTCTGGTACAATTGCTTGATTATGTAGGAATTTTTTCGTATAATTGAAATTTGAACTTGTATTTAGACTTGACATGAAGCGCAAAAATCGCATACTCTCGGGAATGAGGCCCACCGGCAAGCTTCATCTGGGTAACCTTGTCGGAGCCTTGGAAAACTGGGTTCAACTGCAGAAGCAATATGAGAGCTTTCATGTTGTCGCGGATTGGCACACGCTCACGACGGACTGTGAGCATTCCCGCGACATCCCCGTGAACACATTTGAAATGGTGATTGACTGGCTGGCGTGCGGGATTGATCCGGAGATTTCGCCCGTTTTTGTGCAGTCGCACATCAAACAGCACGCGGAATTGCATTTGATTTTCTCCATGCTGGTTACACAGGCTCGTCTGGAGCGAAATCCCACCTTGAAAGAGCAGGTGCGGGACCTCTCGTTGGATGCGCGTCTGAGCTACGGGCATGTGGGCTATCCCATTTTGCAGGCTGCGGATATTCTGATGTACAAGGGTGAATTCGTGCCGGTGGGTGAGGATCAGGTTCCACATATTGAACTCGCGCGCGAAATCGCGCGGCGCTTCAATGCCGTCTATTGCCCTGAGCGTCCCGTTTTTCCCGAACCCGAACCGATGCTGACGCAGTTTCCGCGCTTTCCCGGCATTGACGGAAATCGGATGTCGAAATCCCTTGGCAATACACTTCTTATCTCCGATTCGCCCGATGTCCTGCGAGCGAGAATCAAGATAGCCGTCACGGATCCCAAGAAGGTGCGTCGGGGCGACTCGGGCCATCCCGACATCTGCCTCGTTTTTACCTATCATAATCGCTTCAATCCGGAAGAGGTCTCTGAGATCCGGGCGGGCTGCGAGTCGGGGGCACTCGGCTGTGTGGACTGCAAAACGCGCTGCGCGGACAGAATCATCGAATACCTGGCACCTATTCACCAGAGGCGGGCGCACTACGAAAAACACCCTCAAGAAGTTCACGACATCATCAAAGGGGGGGACGCGAAGGCGCGAGAGCAGGCGGAGAAAACGATGGCCGAAGTGCAGGAAGCGATGGGATTTTGATGCTCGTTTGGCAAGTTAGACTGCCCGACTTCGAAGGGCCGCTGGATTTGCTCCTGTTCTTGGTCACTCGGCAAGAGTTGAACATTCTCGACTTGCCCATCGCCCACATAGCGGAGCAATATCTGCGGATTATCGAGACTTCGGGCGTGGAAAGCCTCGAAGAGGCCGGTGAATATCTGGTGATGAGCGCAACCCTTCTGGCCATCAAGGCAAGAATGATGCTGCCTCGGCCCGAACCCGCCGCAGAAGAGGAGATGGAGGATCCCCGTCTCGATTTGGCTCGGCGCCTTCTGCTCTATCAGGAAGTGAAGCAGGCCGCCCACGATTTCGCGCGGCGCGAGCAGGAGATGGAACTGCGTGCCGTCAAGCTGCTCTCTAGCCTGCGCCCGGATATGGAAGTTCCCTTCGAGAGCATGTTGGAGCGCGTTTCTCTCTATGATCTCGCGAAGGCGTATGAGGATGTTCGCCGGCGATTCGAGGAGCAAACCGTTCATCAGGTTAGTCTGTTCCAAGTGACTCTCGAAGAGCGAATGGCTTGGGTCTTGAAACAGCTTGAGGAGCAATTGCATTTCTCTTTCTCTGCAGTCTTGCGCTTGGAGTCGGTGCGGCTTCTTTGGGTCATTTCTTTTTTGGCCGTTTTGGAGCTCGCCCGCCGTCAGAAAATCCTTCTGGATCAGAATCTTCCCTTCTCCGACATCTGGGTGAGACGAGCGGAAGGATGCGTCGTCGAGGCGGCCTGATGGAAGAGACTGCGATACATCCGGAGAATACGGCGGACGCGGGGATCGTTACGGAAGAGAATTTGAAGGGTGTGGCCGAGGCCCTCATTTTTGCGAGCACGGAACCGCTGGCCGAAGACCAATTTGTGGCGGTTGTGGGTGATATCGGGCGAGACACCCTTCCACGACTTGTGGAGGAGCTCAATAGGGAGTATGCCGACGAAGGCCGAGCCTTTGAGATTCTGCATATCGCGGGAGGTTATCAGTTCTTCACTCGAACGGATTATGCCCCGCCGGTTCAGCAGATGCTCGTGGAACGCAGCAAGAGCCGGCTATCGCGGGCGGCTTTGGAGACTCTGGCGATTGTCGCCTATCGCAGTCCAATCACACGAACAGAAATAGACGAAATTCGCGGAGTGGATTCGGGTGCTGTCCTGCGCACTCTCTTGGAACGGCGACTTGTCGCGGTTCGAGGGCGACAAAAAGGCATGGGACGGCCTTTCCTCTATGAGACAACACCCGAGTTCCTGCGCCATTTCGGCTTGGCGGATCTTTCCGAGCTCCCCCGCGAAGGGGAATTGGCACGCGAGTGGGAGCCCGCCGGGAAAAAGGAAGAGTACCAATGAATCTGCAAGATGCGAAAGCCATGGTGCTGGGAGGATGGGGATTGGTCGGGATGGCGGTATGCCGCAAAATCCTGGAACGAAGTCCCCGAACTCTGTTCTTGCTCTCCCTTCGCAGAGAGGAGGCAGAGGAAGCGTGCCAGATTCTCGCAAAGGGGTATCCGCATGTCCGGTTTGTGCCGCTGTGGGGCGATGTCTTTCTGACCGAATCGCTGAAGGATCGCACGCGCGCCGAAATCATGGAGAATGCGGAGCTGCGCGCTCAATTCGTGGCCTCCAATTTCGAGCGACCCTCCGAGGAAGCCCTGTCGCGCTTTTTCCTCCATAGGATCATCCTGGAGCATCGTCCGGATGTGATTGTGGATTGCATCAACAGTGCCACAGCTCTGGCCTATCAAGATGTCTATTCCGCTTACTACAGGGCAAAAAACGCATTGGAGCACGCCCGCGTGGGCAAAGGGCAAGAGACAGGCCTAATCGAAGCGACCGAGAAGTTCTTAGGCACGGTTTCGCTCCCGCAACTTATCCGGCACATTCAGGTTCTATTGGATGCGACACGCCGAGCGGAAACGCATACCTATGTCAAGGTTGGAACGACGGGAACGGGGGGGATGGGTTTGAATATTCCCTACACTCACTCGGAAGAGCGCCCGTCGGGGCAGCTCTTGGCGAAATCCTCTTTGGCCGGAGCCCATTCGATGCTTCTTTTTCTCATGGGTCGCACGCCCGGTTGTCCCTATATCAAAGAAATCAAGCC
>JAZDIW010000036.1:0-11087 GCA_043804575.1 bacterium | reverse complement strand
CTCAGGTGGTGCAGGCGGCGACGAAATGGAAACGCTTCGCGCTCAAGCAGTTCGGGATGAAGGTGGGAGAAGGTTTATATACGGACATGCGCGCCGTGCGCAAGGATTATTTTTTGGATCATGACCACAGCGCCTATGTGGACCAATGGGATTGGGAGCTCGTGATCACGGAAGAGCAGCGCAATTTGCGAATCTTGACGGATGTTGTCAAGAAGCTTTGGAAGGTGATAAAAGGCGCGGAACTCCATGTTCAGGGACTCTTTCCCAAGCTGAAGACGAACAAATATCCGAGCCTGCCCGACGAGCTGACCTTTCTGCACGCGGAAGAGATCCTGGACAGATACCCCGACCTTCCCCGCAAGCAGCGGGAAACGGCGATTGTGCAGGAGTATCCTGCCATTTTCATCTATGGCGTCGGATGGACTCTCAAGGACGGTTACCCGCACGAAATGCGCGCCGCGGATTACGACGACTGGGTCACGGAGACCGTATCTGCGGACGGGAAACCCATGCACGGTCTGAACGGCGACATCCTTGTCTGGAATCCGGTGACGAAACGCCGTCACGAGCTCTCTTCGATGGGGATTCGCGTAAACGCCAAGACGCTGAAAAAACAATTGGAGCTTACGAGTCAGTTGGATTTCCTCAAGTTTCCCTACCATCAAGGAATCATCAACAACGAACTTCCGCTGACCATTGGCGGCGGCATCGGACAATCCCGCACGTATATGGCTTTACTCAAGAATGCACACCTGGGTGAAAACAGTGTTACCGTGTGGCCAAAAGTACTGAAGGACATGTGCCGCAAGAGGAACATCCTCGTTCTCGAATAGCCCGAATCAATTTCGCAAAAAATCAAGAGGCTGTCCCATAGGCATGGGGCAGCCTCTTTTTGTGAGGTTCCGCGCCAATTTGAGAAATCACGGTCGAGCGGCAATTGCCCGTAGTCGTCCGTGCTCTGAGTGATCATTCCCCGATGCTCTCATGGCCAAGAACGACAAAAGGCCGACTCAGTTACTTCTGAGTCGGCCCCTTCTCATTCTGGCCGGTGCGACTATCCGAGGCGTAGGAGGCAGGAAATATCAACAGGGATGCGCTTCCCCATTTTCAAAATAGGGTGGCAAAAGATCGCAGCCATTCTCCGAGATAGTCAATCCGGCCAATCAGGAGAGAGACGCGTGCCATTACCGTGTAGCCGAAGCTTGCACCGAAAGCAACCATCAGAACCCAAATGCCCGCGCGCGAAATGCCTCCGACCACTCCACGATGCTCGACGGAAAAGAAGAAATAGACAAGGGCGCACAGAACGCCGAGAACCAGAATAGAGTTCAATAGGCTTTGAATCAAATCAAATCCCTGGGGAGTGATGACTACGAGCGGGATGAGACTGGAACGAATTTGGGCGATGAAGTCGGACTGCAGATAGCGAATCATGTAGGTGCCGGAGGTGAATCCGATCAAAAAAGCCATCGCCCAGCGTGAAAGCCAGCCGATCTTCGGCACCAAACGCGAGAGAAGCAGCAGACCCAATGCCAATGGGATCAATCGAACATAATTCGGCTCGATATGAGCGGCCGCATGCAGAATGCCTCGAACGGAACCGGGCCAAATCACCGCCCACATATTGGGAATCATGGTGGATTGAACGGCCTTCACCATCCAATAAGCGGCGGATACGCCGACAAAAAGATGCTCCGCAAATTTGTAGAAAGGATTGTCCTTGTAAAGGAAGCTGAAAATCATCAGCGTGAAGGCTCCCCCAATCCAGAGAATCACCGTGTCCCACATGAGCTGTGTCTATCTCCTCCGTTTTCCCATGAAGTAGGAGATATTCCCCAGGACGACGAGAAGGATAATCACATAGTGCGCGACCGTTTGAGGTCCCATATAGATTTGCGCCTGGCGAGCTGTTTCTCGAAATTGCGGGTATTTGGCAATGAGAGCCGTTTCGTATTCTGCGGCTCCCTGGAGTCCTCCCAAGAGTCCCTTCAATTGGCGGGGATAATACGGATATAGCAGCAGGGCCTCCACCGCGGTCACACCCCCGCCGATGCGTATGTTTCCGCGATCCCCCGCATATTGAATCCATTCCTTTGTGCCGGGCCGGCCCGAGCCTACATTCAGAATCATGTCGAAACTCTGCAGAGTCCGAATATCCTGCATCATGGGAATGTCATGGATGTTTGTCCCGTGGCCGTCCGTCGTATACATTCCCTTGAAATCCTTGAACAGGGTGTTGATGAGGCCCTCGTCACCCGCTTTGTATCCCAATTTGACATAATCCACGCCGTAGACTTTTTCAGGAAATTCCTTCTCGATAACCTGTTCAATGGTGTGGTCAAGATTGCGCGCTCCCGTTGCCCAAAGAGCCATCATATAGACCTTATGGTCCAAGGTCAGAAGATGGCGCACGAAAGCGAAGGCCATCGGATCATTTTCCGGAACGGTCGAAGGGCCATAATCGAAGCTCAAGATGACCTTTGACCCGGGCGGCAAGGACTCGATGGTATCGAAGAGACTCCGGACAATCGGCGAAGGTTTCAGCGGCACGGCAAAATGAAGCAGGAGAGGGATCGTCACAGCGATGGCAATGGCCAAATAGATGATTCTTCGATCCAAGTGAAGGAGAAGACTTCGCAAGAATGCCATCATCTTTCTCCTCCAAGATACCCGCGCTCGATGCCCAAAATGAGCCGCAAGCTGTTGGAAATGACACCCAAGGCGATGCCAATGAGAATCGCTCGCTGTCCCGCCGTATTCGGATACATCAGGATGTTGTCGAAGAGCCAGGGGATCTTCAGGAAGCTGAGGAAATCGGGCAGCCAGGCTGTCAGAGAGTGTCCGAGAGGCGTGCGGCCTAAGAGGATGATGAATGCCGCGACAAGAAGGACGGTCGCCTCACGATTCTTCGCGCGGAAAGCCCGGTAGGCGGCGGAAGCCACGAAGAAGGCAAGGGTGGAAAAAATCGCCGCCATGCAAGGAGCAAAAATCGCATCATACATCCGCCGAAACCAGAGGCCTTCGGTGGTGTAATCGCCTCCGGGTGTGACGGGGCCTCCCAATTGGAAGAGTCCCACCGTGAGCATCGCAAAAAATCCGATCAGCGTCACGCTGAGATAGAAGCGATCCGGATGACCCTTGCGAATTTTGTCCACCGTGATGCGAATGAGATTGCCTCCCCCCAAGACAAAGGCAAATCCCTTCAGAATATCGAACCAGACGGAGACTTCTCCTTCTAAGGCGGGAAAGGGTGGAAAAGGGAGGAAGATCGCCAGGACGAAAAGCGTCCCCACGCTGAAGATGATAAGAAGAGGAATTCGTTTTCTCATTTTTCAGTAGTTCAGTGCAAACAAGCGAGCAAAGGCCTGAAGCAACGATTGCACCGCAGGGCTCGAGGTCAACGCGGCGAAAGTCGCCAGAAGCGAACCGATGACGATGGCCAGTATGGCCAGAGCTTTTCCGACATCCTGTCCCTTCAAACTGCCGATCATTCGGCGATCCTGAGACAGATACGCTGCCGCGGCAAACAGCTCCTCGCCGATGAGAGTGTAATCACAGGCCGCGACGAAAAAAGGAAGTTGCACCGGCATCGCTGTTCCGGCAACTTGAATGGCACCAATGGAATTTCCGGTTTCGGCAAGAATGAGGGATTCGGCCAAAAAAGCTCCCATATAGAAGCAGGCCGCCGGCCGCTCGCGCACCATGATTCCCTCCAGAGCGGCCACATATCCAAATTGCTCATCCGTCACATAATGTACCATCTCCGGTCGGTACAGATCCGGTCGTCCCGCCGCAAGATAGGCTTCTTTGACGCTCTCTTGTCCCGCCGCCATCACGAGAGAGCGGTTCACGGGAACATCGAGTCGCGTTTCATATTGCGCCGTCATCTTGGCAACCGATCCAAGGATGGAGAGTCCGGCGATGGTCTGGAGGTCGTCGAGGTCGCGTGAACCTGGGACAAAGAGAACCGATTTGCCCATCTCCGTTGCGCGTCCCACCGCTTCTTCCACCGCTTCCAGTCCGGCAATTCGGCGAATATACAATTTCTTGCCGCGCTGTCCCATCTGAATGAAGAAGAGTATCGCGAGAACGAGGAAAACCAGAAGGATGAAGAGATTGATCTTGTTCAGGTCGAAATAGACGGGTGGAGAACCGCCGAGGGCAATCAGCAGAAGGGAGAAAGGATGCGGCATAAGAGACGTCACGATGAGGATGGATCCGAATTTGTCTGCGAGGCTTGCAGTGCGGCCGCCAAAAGAGGAATCATGATTTCATGATGGCCGACGAACTGATAGCCTTTGCCGCCGGTTAGAGTCGGGCGCCGGACAACATTCATCCACGGGCGATAGTGTTGAATCATATCGAAATTGGCCGTATAGAATCCATGACAGGGGTAGCCAAGATTGCGGGCAACCGAGAGGGCTTTCAAGAAGACCTCGGGCATCACGACGGCGGAGCCTATGTCCATCACAATGCCCCCTTGGCGCAGCTCGGCCACTTTCTGCGCGAAGATCCGAAAATCATAATAGGAAAGCCGGCCAAGTGTCGCGGCATCCAGGCCGGGATGCTCGAAAAAAATATCCGTGCCGATGGCCACATGGATGGTCAGCGGAATGTTCATTTCCAAACATCGCACAAGCAGAGAATCCTTTGCATAGGGAGCCTTCTGACGAACCAGCTCCTCCCCCAGGGCCTCGCCCAGCCCGATGTCTTTCGATGCCATGTTTTGCGAAACGCGGACAAAGAACTCCCCCGTTTCGCGCGTCATGCCAAAACGACCGTCTTTCATCGCATCGCCGACATCCTCGCTGGTGCAACCGAAGAGCGCGATCTCGACATCATGGACGGCGAACGCGCCATGAGAGGAGAGAATGGAAATGAATCCATTCTCGGCGAGATGAATCAGAAGGGGAGACAGACCCACTTTCAGCGGGTGAGCACCCATCATCCAGATAATCGGTTGCTTTCCGCGCGCGGCCAGAACATGACCCACGAACTGGCGCAGCTCGGCTGCCGCCAGAAAGTCCGGCAGGCTGTTCCAAAAGGCGCGAAAGGAGGCCACCTCACCCGGTGACTTTGAAAAACGGTCTCGCTCCACCTTGCTGGTCCGTTTTTCCATCGGATAGGTGGTTACTCCCGACAGGTCCAATGCCTCATAGCGGGACATATCTTTGCCTCAAGAATTTTTCCTATCGGTTTTCACGGCTCGCCCGGCATGTAGCTCTCAAGTTCAGCCGTTATGTGACCGAAGAAGACCTTCGATTTCATCAGCACGGGCAACTTCCTCTCATCGGCCGTGAACCAAATCCAAATGCGGGCTCCCTTGTCTTTCTTAAAAATCCCCCCGGATTCCAAGCGCGGCTCCACTTGATAGCATTCGAAATCTCCCGCCGGTGTGGAGACCGTTTCTTTGGCACCAATGACGACCTGTAGATTATAGGTCTTATTGATGTCATGGGTGGGGATAACTAGGACCGTATCTTCCCGAAACGGCAATGTCCGGACCCAGAACAAAGCACTCAAGGCATCCTGCACCCAGGCCGGAATGGGAAAATCTCCTTTCCGCTCTCCGTCGTCATTCAATCGCGCAATGCCCTCGGCATAACGATAGTCCACAATCTTGTCGTCGCGGTATCTTCCTTCGTGCAACCTCTTACGGTAGCGGTGGGTGTAGAGGCTATCATAGTCAAACCAAGTTTCGACATTGTCTCGCACTTTGAATATGGGATCAAACGCTTTGGCGGATCGCGCTTGAGACACGGCATGGAGACAAAGCTCACCATGGATCGTCATCGTATCAAGAATCGCAATACGAGCCTTGCCGGCTGGAATCACACCGTAGCGCACATTGTATTCCAGAGACTCCCCCACTGCAAAGGGTCGGTAGGCCGGAATTTCTATGGAGTCTCCGCAAAGGCCGAAATCCTGAATCCAAAACCCAAGAATCAAGGCCGCGATGAGAACTCTCAACTCCTTTTCTCCTTTCGAATTTCTCGGCGCAGGATGGGCAGGATCCGCTCCACCTCGCTCTGAAGCTCCTGAAAACAAGACTCGTAGCCAAAGGCGTCGGCTCCGATGGGATCCGCGACTTCCCTCTCCGAAAGAAGCTCATGTGTTCCATAGAGCTTCAGTAAATGAATCTTGGATGCTTCTTCGGGATAGAGTTCACGAAGCAAGCGAACCTGGCTTTCGGTCATGCAGAGAATCAGCTCGCTTTCTTGCATCCGTTCGGGAGTCATGCGCCTCGAACGGTGGTTATTCAATTTTATGCCGTGATTCAAACAGACTCCAACGGCCAAGGGATGTGCCGGGAATCCATCTTCCGCCGCCAAACCGGCGGAGATTACGCGAATATCCTGCAAATTCTGCTGGCCCAGTTTGTTTCGCAGGATGGCTTCCGCCATGGGACTGCGGCAGCTATTGCCCGTGCAGACAAACAGAATCGTCATTCGCGGGAATCCTCGCGCAGAAACGCATGAATCTCTCGTGCCGAAATGGCGCCTTCCCGCAGAATTCTCACGGGCCAAACGCGCGCATCCACCACGGTCGAAGGAGTCCCCGCAAGCATGCCGCCCCCATCAATTGCCAGCAGTGCTTTCTCCATTACCGTGTTCTCGATGGCACCGAAAACGGCCGGTGGAGGCAAGCCGGTTCGATTGGCGCTGGTGGCCCAGAGGGCTCCATCTCCGGCCTGCATCAGCGAGCGAAGGAAAGCATGGTCGGGAACTCGGTAACCCACCGAACCGTCCGGCGCCGTAAATTCTCTGCTGATACCCAAACTTGCATGCCAGACAATCGTCAGCGCGCCCGGCCAAAATCTCTGCGCCAGATGAAGGGCGGCGCCCTCCAAGGTTCGCCCTGCGATGCGTTCCATGATTTCCCTATCCGCTATCAGCAGCGCATAGGCTTTCAGTTCCCGCGTTCCCTTCAGTTCCATCAGGCGATTATAGACGCCGGAGACGAAAGCGCCCCCTCCCATTCCGTACACCGTATCCGTAGGAAAAATGAGGAGCTGCCCTCGCTCGATAGCCGTCTGGGCTTCTCGGAGAACCTCGGTTTCGTTTTCCCGAGTGAGTCTCAGGATTTTTGTTTCACCAGTTGGAGACAATGCGATTCAGGATATCTTCCGTGAGTTTCCGGAGCGCTTCGTTGATTCCCGTTTGTCGGTCGGCCAGGGAACCCGTATAAGGATAGTTGCCCCAAGTAGTAAACGTCTGTTTCCAGAGACTCTCGCCCGTGCGAGCATTCTCCAGAATGATTTCGCAGGCAATTTGAAAGCGATATTCAGACACTTGCTCGCTGGCGCTGTACGTATTGGGAGTGTCGTCAATGCGCAAAATGGTCCCGTGGAGAATGGCATCGGCTCGAGTTTCATCCACAATCTTGAGAATTCCCTCGCGCTGAAATCCGGCGACAAGGGCATCTGTGATCGTCTCCTGGATGCCGAATTCAGCCGTTTGGTTTGCGAAAAGAGGAATGGCGATGTTTTTGATGTCCTTGGGCACCGCGCCGGTAAACGAGTAATTGCCGCAGCCGTTTAAAAACATGCTCTGCAAGAGAAAAAGCGGCACAAGCACTTCCACACTATGGCGGAGGGCCCGCATTTTCTCCATTCTTCTTGTCATCCTACGGTCCCTATTCAAATGAATTGGTATTCTTTGAGCTTGCGATAAAGCGTTCGCTCGCCGATTCCCAACGCGTGGGCAGTTTTTCGGCGATTTCCACCAAATTCGGCAAGGGTCTTGCGTATCTGTTCTCTCTCCAATTCCGCCAATTTCGTCGAGCCGGCCTCGGGGCCAGGGCGGTTTTGATCCTGAGCTTGCTCGATCGCGCTCCGAAGCAGCCCTTTCACTTCCGAGACTTCCCGGCGCAGATCCAACAACATCCGAAAGATGAGTTCGCGTTCCAGGACTTCGGGAGCTCTGTCTACCTTGACAGGGAGAAGAGCGGGGTCTGTTGCCGCAGAGAGATTACGGCGAACCATTTCCGGTGTGATATTCTCTGCGCCGCGCTCGAGCGTGGCAATCGTTTCTATCGTATTGCGAAGCTCGCGCACATTGCCCGACCAATATTGCTCGCGCAGAATCTGAAGCGCCTCCGGAGCAAGTTTCGGAATCGGTATATGATTGCGGCGGCAAAAGGCTTTGAGAAAATGATTCGCAAGCAACGGAATGTCGTCGTGCCTCTCGCGCAAAGGCGGAATCACAATCGTTACGGTCTTCAGCCGGTAAAAAAGGTCCTGCCGAAACTGACCGGATGCCACGGCGTGCGAAAGATCCCTGTTCGTGGCTGCCAAAATTCTCACATCCACTTTGCGCACTTTGCCGGAACCCACTCGCATGAACTCGCCGTTTTCCAAAATGCGCAGGAGCTTCACCTGTGCCGCGAGGGGTATCTCGGCGACTTCATCCAACAAAATCGTCCCGCCGTCCGCCAGCTCGAAATAGCCCAGCCGCTCTTTGTCCGCACCGGTGAATGCACCGCGCACATGCCCGAAGACTTCGCTCTCAAAGATACCTTCGGGAATGGCACCGCAGTTGACGATGAGCATCGGCTTGGCGCGACGAGAACTCAGCTCGTGCAAACGGCGCGCAACGAGCTCTTTTCCCGTCCCACTTTCCCCCAAGATGAGAACGGAAATATCCGTCGGCGCCACCTGTGCAAGGAGGCTGCGCACCTGGCGCATCGCTTCGGAATCACCCAACAGCGATGGTGTCTCTGCCATAACCATCTACCTCAACCGTCGGCGGCAATATCCCGCCGATAGCGCAGTCCCCGGACTTTCAACGATTCTGCCAACGCATAGGCTTTTGCGCTGGCGCGGGCAATGTCTGGGCCCAGCCCCACTGCATTGAGAACTCGTCCACCCGATGAAACGATCCCGTGTTCAGCCACTTGAGTTCCCGCATGAAAGACGAGAGCATCGCCAATTTCCTTGGAAGGGAGTCGCAGACGGATGCCCTTCTCATAGTCATCGGGATAGCCCTCGGCAGCCAAAACGACGCAGACGGCCGCTCCTTTTGGCTCAGGCTTCTGAACATCGCGGATTCGGCCTTCCGTGCACGCAATCAGCGCTTCTGTGAGGTTTCCCGGCCAAACAGGGAGAATGACCTGCGTTTCCGGGTCGCCGAAGCGGCAGTTGAATTCGATGACCTTCGGCCCCTCAGTCGTCAGCATAAGGCCGACATAGAGGACGCCACAGAAAGGCGACCCTTCACGGCGAAGCGCGGAAAGAACAGGTGCGACGATTCGCTGTTCGACTTCCGCCAGGAGCTCTGGTGTCACATGCTTCGCGGGAGCGAAGCTGCCCATGCCGCCCGTATTTTTGCCCTGATCCCCATCTTCGGCGCGCTTGTAATCCTGAGCGATGGGAAGTGGCAGGGAATTCTCGCCGTCGCACAAGAACAGCACCGAGGCTTCACGGCCTTCGAGTTTCTCTTCGAGGATGACACGCTTGCCAGCCTCGCCAAAGCGGCCTCGAACAAGCATTTCGTGCCCCCAAAACTGCGCCTTGTAGGAATCGGGGCAAACGATGGAGCCCTTGCCGGCCGCAAGTCCGTCGGCCTTTATGACCCAAGGTCGGCCTTTGCCTTCGCCGCGCAGGAATTGGCTCAGTTGAGAATAGTCATCAATCGCACGAAAATCGGCTGTTGGGATGCCTTCTTGCGCCATCAGCTCTTTGGCAAAGACTTTCGACGACTCAATCCGCGCCGCTTTCGCCGCCGGGCCAAAGACAGGAATCTTCTCATCAGCAAGCTTATCCGCCAATCCCATCGCCAAGGGCACCTCGGGCCCGACGACGACGAGGTCAGGCTTTTCCCGCTTCGCCAAATCAACAATTCCGGCCAGGTCTTCGCTCGCAACCTGCTCACACCGCGCAATCTGTGCGATGCCCGCATTCCCCGGCGCTGCAACGATTTCCGTCACACCATCTTGCTTCAGCTTCCACGCAAGAGCATGTTCACGCCCGCCGGATCCGATTAGAAGGATCTTCATCAGATTCCTTGTTTTTTCAATGGCGGGTGCATGAAGTCTCTAAGATTATGCTCCATGATTCTATCAGGTATTCTTATGCCATGTCTGAGCAGCGGAATCCCATTTGTACCAAACATTGCTTTCTGCTATGTTTTGTGGATACAAAGTATCAGGAGTAGTAACCATAGAAATGGGCTCGCAATTGACAGAAATAAGTTTCGCGTTGAGCTGTTTGATATTCATAAGCTGAGATTCAATCACAGTGGATAGATTTCCCAACAAATTTTCAAATGCAATTCCATCGATAAGATGCTCTGCCTTCACATGCATGTGAATTTCAGTACCGTCAACTTGGATGACAATTCTAATGAGCTGATTCTGCCTTGGCTTTTCCAATATCTTCTTAACAAGATTGGCAAGATAGTTCCCGATCACATCAAGAGACGGTCCGAGCAGCTTTTTGCCCACATATGCTGCAATCGCAAATTTGATGATGACTAAGTTCTGAAAAAGCTCGTCAAGACTCATGTGAACTCTGCAGACAACACTGACATTCACTTCAGGTGGAGCATCATTCTCCAGTGTAGAGCGAATCTCCTTATCAGAATAGAGCACTGGGTCTAAAGCAATTTGTATTTCCATTTGTCCCTTAGCAGACATAATGCAAACTTTCAGCTACCCGAGCTGTTCCTTCAATCTTTGTATCTCATCCCTCAATTTGCCCGCTTCCTCAAATTCCTCGGCTTTGGCGCGGCGGCGCATCTCTTTTTCGAGGCGAGAGATGAGGTCTTCATATTCATAGACGGTCATGTAGTCTTTCTTAGGTGCCTTCGGAATCTCCTTCAGTCTCTTGTCTGCGACGGCCGTCGTGCGCAAGATGTCTTCGACGGATTTTGTAATGGATTCGGGTGTGATGCCGTGCTCCTCATTATATTTGCGCTGAAGCTCGCGGCGACGGCTCGTTTCGTCCATGACATGTTTCATGGAATCCGTGATTTTGTC
The DNA here is from genome assembly GCA_043804575.1 of bacterium. Lineage (GTDB taxonomy): Bacteria > Electryoneota > RPQS01 > RPQS01 > DYHQ01 > JAZDIW01. The sequence goes on along the minus strand of JAZDIW010000036.1, from coordinate 110 downwards.
GGCATAGAAGATGACGCGACCCGCCACATTCCGCGCCGCTCTCCCCGCCGTTTGCATCAGACTGCGAGCGCTGCGCAGAAAACCCTCTTGATCCGCGTCCAAAATCGCCA
>JAZDIW010000035.1:0-8265 GCA_043804575.1 bacterium | reverse complement strand
GGGGGATAAGAAGGGATAGTGAGTGCATCCGAGAATCAAGGTGTCGATCCCGGCGGAGACAAATGTATCCAGATAGCGATGGGCGATGGCCTCGGCAATGGGCCCCTCCAAGAGACCCTCTTCCGCCAAGGGGACAAAGAGCGGACAGGCGACGGAAATGACATCGAGTTCCGCGTTTTGGCGGTGCAACGCTCGCGAATAGGCATTGCTCTCAATCGTGGCCAGAGTTCCGATAACGCCGACGCATTCCTTCTTGATTTCTCGAAGCGCGCCGATGACACCCGGCTCAATGACTCCGACGACGGGAATAGGCAACTCCTGCGCCAGATGCGGCAAGGCGATCGACGAGACCGTGTTGCACGCAACGACCAAGGCCTTCATATCCCTGCGAAGAAGGAATTCGACAATCTGCTGGGCGAATCTTGTTACGGTCTGCTCGCTTTTCGTGCCGTAAGGAAGTCGCGCCGTATCGCCAAAATAAATCAGATCCTCCGCCGGGAGCTGCTGACGAATGGCGCGCGCCACCGTCAGACCGCCGATGCCTGAATCGAAAATTCCTATGGGACGGGAATCGGACATCTTACCGCAAGGCCTCTGTTTCAAGTCGCGATTTCATTTCCAAGATGGCGCGTGCGAGGGCCTCGGCGACCTTCTGACGGCCACGCTTACTCGCAAGAAAGCTCTCATCGTCGGGATTGGACAGGTAACCCACCTCAAAAAGTATCGCCGGCATGGATGCGCCGATGAGGATGTAAAATCCTGCTTGATCCACCCATCGCTGCGGCAAGAGGGTATTTCGCGAGACTTCCTTGAGGGCGAGGCTCGCGAAATTCTCACTGTCTTTCAGATATTGACTTGTCGCCATCGTGAGCAAGATGTAGTTCTCTTCGGTGAGGTCTTGGTATTGTCCGGCATTATTCTCCAGCTCAACGACGGAATTCTCGCAGAGAGCCACCTCAATGGCGCTTTCGGTTCGCGCGGGACTCAAAAAATAGGCCTCCGCACCTCGCGCGCTCCGAATCTTCGACGAGTTGCAGTGCACCGAGACGAACAGATCTCCGCGACTGCTATTGGCGAATTTCGTGCGCTCCGCCAAGGGAACAAATCGGTCATCATAGCGCGTCATTTTCGCCGTCAGGCCTTTCTCCAGTAGAATCTTGGCCAAATACCGCGAAATATCCAAGACCACATCTTTCTCGCAAACACCGCTGGCTCCGACGGCTCCGGGGTCTTTGCCACCGTGCCCCGGATCAATGATGACATTGTTCATGGTCCAGACAGAAGGCAATTCGGATGTCTTGCCGCGTTGCGATTCTCCCTTCGGTGCTTGCGGAACAGGAACCGGCTTCTCCACCTCCACGATTTTCCGAACCCACAAGGATCCATCCTGAGGATTTTGGCGGAACAACTCCGGAGGAAAAATGCTCACAAACTCCGAGAGAGGCACCCAAAGCGTTCCGTCCCACTCTTGCGGGATTCCGGCGAATTGGCGGCACTCATCGTTGAGAAAGTAGAAAGGATTGCCGCGCCGGGCGCGAAGAACAAGGGTATCCACGCGAAGAACTTCGACGCCGGCTTCGTTCGTCAGTGTCCACCCGGATTTGCTTGCGATAGCCAGCAGTGGAACGAACCGCTCTTCTCCCTGCTCCAGATAAGGAACTCTGCCCAGAGGTGTACCCTGCTCATCCGTCAGCAAAAGCGAACTTGCCCAAAGAGGAGCCAAGGCCATAGAGAGCAGACAGGCAATCGCTGCAAGAATTTTCATGGAGTGCATCTTTCTCGTCCTCCGTTCAGCTCGCACGCACCGCGCCGCCTTGTGTCAAGTCTTCAGTTTCCCCCGGATGACAAGCGAGGCGACACGCACAGGCTCGGTAATGCAGAAATCGAGAAGGGCTCTGGTTCGCGCCCAAGGATTGGGTAGATGTTTGCGCAGAAGAACTCGAAGGCTACGCCATTTGCGAACGAGTTTTGCGCGGGAAAGGTTCCCACCCATCGTGGCGGAAATTTTGTGCCACACTTTTGCCGACGGCACATAATAGATTCCGAAACCGGACGCTCTCGCTCGCAGACAGAAATCCACATCCTCGTTATATAGACCCAGATCCTCATCCAAGAGACCGACTTTTTCGAAAACAGAGCGCGGCACGAAGAGCGCGCAGCCTGTCGCCCAATCTGTCGCTTCAACTTTGTCATATTGCCCCCTGTCTTTCTCGCGGATGCCGCGATGCATGAAACGCGCACGACGCAGATTGCCAAGTCCACCGGCATACCAAAGGATATCGGGCCGTGAGGCAAAATAGATCTTCGGCACAAGAATCGCGTTCGGAATCTCTTCACTCGCCCGAGCAAGATGCAGCAGAAAATCAGGAGCCACGGTCGTGTCGTTGTTCAAGAGCAGAATGAATTCGTGCGCGTCTCCGAGCGCCCGGCGTATGCCGACATTGTTGCCTCCGGCAAATAGCAGATTCTTCTCATTGCGGATGATGATAACGAAGTCTCCAAACTCGGAGGCAATCGCATCGGCTGTGCCATCCCTTGAGCCATTGTCCACCACATAGATGGTCGCCGGCGCGCCTTGAAGTTTTTGAAGGCTCCGAAGGCACTCGCGAGTATCCTGAAGACCATTATAAGTGAGAACAATGATGGCTATGCGGTCTCGCATGAATTTTTGGTGTTTGAGAACCGGGCGGGTGGCACACCACAACTGTCTGACTGTTTTTCATTATTTTTGAGGTGGTTAGAAATCGAACTGATAAGTTCTGTTGAGCAAGTCGAGCAAGTGGTTTCCGCCGCGGCATGCGTCTCGCATGCCCGGCTGAGCAAGCAACAAGGGGCTGAAGTCCCTGTCCCCTGCCGCGGCCAAAGATACGCTCGAAAAAGAAGCGTCAAGAGGAAATCCCTTTGAACCTATCTCGAAATAGATTTCCTCTCTGAAGGGGCAGCGTGCGACGGTCCCCGCGTACGCGGGGATCGGCGTTTAAATGGCTCCCCTGTCATTCCCGCGAAAGCAGTTGGAATGTCATTCCCGCGCAAGCGGGAATCCACACTCTCCCAAGTCATAATGGGAATCCCGTCATCAGCGGTTCTCTTTTCAATTCTTATGTTCATAGACTTTTTTGATCGTTGGTCACTCCGATATAGAGGGTTCCCCGCTTTGCGATACCAGAATATAGCCATAGTAGGTTTCCATTGTGGATTCCCGCTTTCGCGGGAATGACAACCACCCGTGATGGGAATGACACCATCAGCGGTCGGAATGACAACCACCCGTGATGGGAAGGACAGGTGTCCGTCTCAGCGATGAGAAGATGCCGCTTGCTCCCTTTTTTCTCTCGGGCCAAGAAACAAATACTGTCACCAAGATACGAAAAACTGCTCCCCCCTGTCCAATGTTCTTTCAAGATAGGTTCCTTGGCTCCTGACACACGATGCTTCTCCATTTCAGGGACATTCCCCTGGGAGCGCCCAGTTCCGTCCCGTTTGGGCGCTTGCAGCCAACACCCGGGCCTGTCGTTTGTGTTGTGAATCGGCCAAATTCCAACTAATTAATTTTTAAAGATAAACATTGAGACAGTTGTGGTGGCACACCCGCCACGGCGGGAAATCACAAGAGAGTCTTTTACAGAACAATTTTTTCTCTCGGCATGGGCGGCGTGCCGCGGCTCTCACTGTTACTCTGAGACCCACAGGCACAGTCGCCACGCCTACCAAGTCAGTTCTCCGAAAAGCGCAAAGTGCCAATCCGAGCTGCGCTCGCCCTTCGTTGTCTTGTCGGTGCGGCTTGCCTTCGCTCCGGCTTGAAAATGACCCAAGCGCCGCGAAACGAGCATCATTTTTCGACTGCCATCGCCGAAGAAGGAAACCAAGGGATAACTGCCGGGCAAGTGATTTTCATAGACGGTCAAGGCGGCGTTCTCGTCCGATACATGAAAGACCGTCAGTCGCGCAAGCCACTGCCACAGAGGCCGCCTCTGCCCCACTTGAACAAAACTCAAGGTGCCAACGCCATGTTCCGAGGGGCTAATTGCGCGCCGAATTTGAGTGCGCAAACGCATCTCAAGGATAGACCGAATCGCGATGTCCAGGCGGCCCCCCGTGATTTGAACCGGGTAGCTGAGCCCTTCCTCGCCACCTGCCTCGCGATAGGAACGCTCGCCACGGACTTCCAGTGTGAGATTCCTGAGAGCAGCGCGCCAGCGAGCATCCAAATCGCCGGAAGTTCGCGAAAGCGATGAGGTCGGCGTCCGAAAAGGCGTGGCCGAGGATGCGGCGCGCAGCGTTAAAAGATGGTTCTTGAGCTCAAGGCGAACGAGCGAGCCCAATACATGGGTATTCTGTGCCGGTGCGTCGAATTCGTCCCATGCTCGCGAGCGCGGACTGTGGAAATCGGCGTCTGCGTGCGACGCGAAGAAAGCAAAGCCAAGCGGTCCGTTGAAAAGACTCAAGGCCGATTGATATGCCTCACCTCTCGGCGATGAGCCTGCGAATTCGCCTACAAAGGCAATCCCATTGCGCACGATGGAGAAATAGAGGGATCCGACGCGCAGGGAATTTCCGGCCAAAGGCTCGGGTGCCGCGGGCGAGGGCGCAGGCGAAAGTCGAGGTCGAAAACGCGACCATAACCCATTCACGCCGAGAGTCGCGCTCTGGCGAGAGACAGAGATTGAGAAACCCGCCGTCTCCTCGCGGATTTGTCCAGCCCGTGCCGAGGAAAGCTCGCCAGCCGAGACGCTGCCTGTGAGAATCTGGGTCGGAACCCCGTTCTCGGTCGCCGCAGAAAGCTCCAAAGAGCTAATTAGGAATGATAACTCAAAGGGTCGCCACGCCGCATTCAAGGCCGCTCCACGAAGAAACCCCAAGGGGGATGCCGTAGGCACACTCCTCAGTCCCCTTGGTTCAGGAGGCGCCACCCGAAGCGCATCTCGGGTCCACCCTGCCTGGCCCCACGGGGATGAGAAAACGAGGCCGGTTCCGAATTCGGCTTGGTAGTCGCCGAAGAGGACTCTGGCGGATGGCCAACGAAATTCAAGTCCTACCGAGGTGAAATGAGAAAGAACGGGCGAATAAGATGGATGTTGGGCAAGAACGAATCCATTTGCCCCGGAAAGTGACCGAAACCGTGACCGCGACTCGCCATAGATGTCTTCGGTCAGGAGAGGTTGGGTGCCCGGGCAGCGGACACCTGCGCTTGCGCGTGCGTACCCAAAGAAAGGGCGGGCGTAGGCATCACCGATTACAGCGACCTGTCGCAGAAGCTCCAATTCGTCGCGGGAGAGCCCTGCAATCGCCTCCAGCTGCGAGAAATCGCGAAACCCGCCCAAACGGCTTCGCTCACGCAGAATCGCCGCAATGCTCGAAGATGAGAGCCACGGCAGGGAAGAAAGCTCAGCGGGACTTGCCGCATTCAGGTTCATCGGCATGGCAACCTGTTCCTCGACAGCCGCAGCCCGCTCCGCCGTCTGAGTATCTCCCTCGAGATAATCCTCCAGAGGCGTGGCCGATAGTCTCGATAACCCAAAGAGCAGAAGAAGAAAGATCAGACTCAAATTACCGCCAGCTCGCCTCAAGCCCGAATTCATGGGAAGGCCCTAAATCAGGGTGCAAATCGCCGGCATAGTGAAACCGCCAGCGCGAAACATGAAGAGTGAAGCCAACCGACGGGCGAACGGGCTCGAGGCGCGCGCCCACGCGCAGCGTCAATGGCGGCAAAATAGGAGCTTCCGCACCAAACCGATATTCCGCGGGGAAGCGAGGCTCTTCCACAACATCCGCCACGAAACTCCCTCGAGGCAAACGCAGCGCTACCCCAAGCTGCAATGCCTCCGACATTCGAGCATTCCAGCGGGCAAACCGGGATTGAGGGAAGTTGCGCCAGCAGGCGGCCGCACAGAGCTCGGGAATGGGCCGAACGCACAGCCCAAGTGACGCTCCCAATGCCGCTCCGTCACCATATCCGCGAATGGCCACTTGATTGAGTGAAATCCGACCGCCTACGGAGACGAGGGATGAGAAAGATCTCGCGAGTGAGGCCGCGGCTGCGGTTTCACTGTAGAGCTCGCCTCCGAACTGATGGATTTCCATCGCGGCTGAAAAATCCGGCAGAACGAATCCGCCCGCAAGGTGGAGTCTCGACAGCTCCGGCAGGTCAAAAAGTCGCTGCCAGGCCAAGCCGACTCCCGTCTGTTCCCCTGCGAGCAAGGCGGGATTTCGACCGGCGCACCAAGCGTCGCCACCCAGCGCCACCCCCGCCGCTCCCAGTCCCGCCGCACGCGGGCCGCAGACTTCGCTCTCGAAGGCGGCGCGCGCTGCGCAGGCGAACACAATCAAAGCCGGAATGATCGCCCAGATTCTCGCACCACGCATCGCTTGACTTTTGAGGAAAAGATGGATAATTTGTAAAAGCCTGAGAGCCGGACAATATCCAATAGAAGCCAAATGAAGAAACCGAAGCCTTGAGGAGAAGTGGATCGTGAAGGCGTTCTCGATTTTGGCAGTTTTCTTTCTACTCCTGAATCCCCCCTGGGCCGTCAGTCAAAGGCTTGTGCCCGAAGTGCCAATCAATGTAGACAAAATGCCACAGGAAGCGCAGACCAAGTTGCAGAGCTTGCAGGAAAGACTTCAGGAGTACATCGAACGCAGAACATGGGCAAATGATGACTACAACTATGACCTGAGCGTTCGGATCAATATCTACTTCACCGACTACTCTCCCGGTCCTCCGGAGGACAAATACAAGGCCAGTATCACCGTATCGAATCTATCGGATGTCAACACCTATTTCGAAGACCGGCGTTGGGATTTCAGCCTGCGTCAACCCTACCAATTCCAAGAGAACGAATATCACCCGTTGACATCGGTCGTTGAGTTCTACATCTGGATGATTTACGGTTTGGAATTCGACAAACTGGAAAAGCTTGGAGGGCGACGCTATTATGACAAGGCGCGAGATATTGTCCTACAGAGCAATCGCTCATTCTTCGTTTACGGATGGGACAAACGCAATGACCTGCTCCGACAGCAAGTCGGTACCGAGAACACGATTAGCCGGGAGATGAACTTTTTCTGGGATACGGGAATGTACTACTACAATTCGAATGACTACAAGAAGGCGAAAGACTACCTATACTATGCGCTCGTCAAATTGGAGAAGGTGCCTGTCGAGGTGCAAAGCCGCTTCTTGGAAGCAAATTATCAAAAACTTGGGGAAGCCGTCGTCCGGGTAGGGTATGCCGACGGCATTAAGACACTGAAACGCATTGACCCCGGCCGCGCATCCGAGTATGACCGGATTCTTTCGGAAGGTGGTAGGCAACCATAATATATTCATTTTTCGCTGCTTTGTCAAGCGCAGGAAAACAGCTTGCGCCCAGGTCCCAACGGGATGCCTTTCCTTTCGTACCCGGACGACCTATGGAAAGACATGGGCTTGAATGGAACGCGGCTCATCGAGGGACATCGTGTAGCCCCAAGCGGCATACCGTGGATCCCGCGAGAGCAGAATCACCTGATGGCGCTGCGAAAAGGTGCCAAGCAGTTCCCGCACTCGAGAGAGGTGCGTCGGGTCCAGTCGCGAAAATGGATCATCGAGAACCAAAGGGGGGCACAGCCACACCATCTTCTCCACCATCGCCAGCCGCAATGCCAACATCACGAGATCCTTCAGACCGCCCGAAAGATGGGCTGCTAAGGACGCCTCTCCCTCCGCACTCCTTACTGTGAGCGCTTCCTCCAAGTTCCAAGCGACTTGCTGAATCCGCCCTTCGGTCAGATAACTTAATAGACTTCCTGCTGCAGACAGAATCCCATCCAGCAGGTTCTCTTTCAGATGCGAGAGCTCCGCACCGACTTGTTCCAGCGAATGCTCAAGCTCTTCCTTTTCTTTCTCCAACTCCCCAATCCTCTGCCGACATTGCTCCACTTCCATCGACAGTTGCTCCATAGAATCCGTGGAGTCAAATCCCATCTCTTCCAGCGTTACCGGCAGGCGGTCACGCATTTCGGTGGCTTCCGCGATTTCCTTTTCGCAGCGCTCGATGTCCCTCTCGATGCTCTCCGAATCGGACAAAGGCTCCCCTCGGACATTCGAGAGGTCCATTTGAAGTGAATTCAGTTCTGCTTTCAGGATTTGCTCGCGACTCTGCAATTCATCGAGGGTGGAGTGAGCGGAGAGCTCATCCCGGAGAGCTCGCAGCTCGGCACGAAGCTCCATCACTCCCTGCCATTGCCTCCAAAGCTCTTCGGGTGCGTGCATGCCGATTCGGACGG
>JAZDIW010000034.1:0-15186 GCA_043804575.1 bacterium | reverse complement strand
GAATGACGACTATCCGGGATATGATGACCGCACGGATCCGCTCTATGAATCCATTCCCTTTTTCATCGGCCTTCGCGCAGGCAATGCCTATGGGATATTCTTCAACAACAGCTACCGGACTACCTTCAACATGGGAGCAGGCAACCGGCGCTACTCCTCGTTCGCCGCAGAGCAAGGAAACCTGGACTACTTCTTCATATATGGCCCCGAAATCAGCCGAGTGGTTGAGACATACACCCAGTTCACCGGACGAGCGCCGTTGCCGCCGATGTGGTCTCTTGGGTATCAGCAATGCCGCTATAGCTATTATCCCGCGAGTGAAGTCTTGCGCGTGGCGAAGACTTTTCGCGAGAAGAATATCCCGGCCGATGTCATCTATCTTGACATTCACTATATGGATGATTTTCGCCTATTCACCTTTCATCCCGAACGATTTCCCAAACCACGCGCTTTGATGAGCGAACTTGAGGACATGGGATTCAAGGTTGTAACGATCATCGATCCCGGTGTGAAAGTGGACACAATTTATCGAGTGGCCCGCGAGGGATTGGAAGGAGACCATTTTGTCCGCTATCCCGATGGTGATCTCTATGTTGGCGAAGTATGGCCCGGGCCGTCCTACTTTCCTGATTTCAGCCGCGAGCAGACTCGCGATTGGTGGGCGGGATTACTAAGCGAATTTCTCGACATCGGCGTGGACGGTTTCTGGAATGACATGAACGAACCGGCCGTTTGGGGCAAGGCTTTTCCGCACGAAGTCATCTTCTATGACGATGGCAGGTTATCGAACCAGAAGAAAATGCACAATCTGTATGGTTTCCTTATGTGCCGCGCTGCCGCCGAAGGCTTGAAACATCTGCATCCCGAGGAGCGCCAGTTTCTCTTGACGCGAGCGGGATTTGCCGGCATTCAACGGTACTCCGCCATGTGGACCGGCGACAACATGGCCAGTGAAGAACACCTCGAACTTGGCATCCGCATGATGCTCGGGATGGGGCTTTCGGGAGTGCCGTTTGTCGGGATGGATGTCGGCGGATTTATGGGAACGCCCTCGCCGGAGCTCTTTGCGAGGTGGATGCAAGTCGGAGCTCTATCGCCGCTGTTTCGCAACCACACCGCATTCAATACTCGCAACCAAGAGCCGTGGGCATTCGGCGAGGATGTTGAACGAATCAGCCGAGAAGCTATTGAAATGCGCTACCGTTTCTTGCCGTACTTCTACTCCCTTTTCTATGAAGCAAGCCAGACGGGAGCCCCTCTGTGGCGTCCCCTGTTCTGGTATGACACAGACGATGAGCAAGTGTACGATTGGGCATATCAGCATCAGTTCTTTGTGGGTGAAAAAGTATTGGCGGCGCCGGTGACACGAGAAGGACAGCATGTAAAAAAAGTCTATTTGCCTGAAGGTCGCTGGCTGGATGCCAACACCGAGGAATTGTACGAGGGCAAACAAGCGGTATATGTAGATGCGCCTCTCGATCGGTTGCCGCTGTTTTTACGGGAAGGTGCAATCATTCCATCGAGAGAGCCTGCTCAGTTTGTAGATGAAAAGCCTCTGACGAAACTCATCCTCGATATCTTCCCGAGCGCCCAGCTCGATACCTTCCAGTATTACGAGGACGACGGCAAGAGCCTCGATTACCAAAAGGGAATTTCTCGCATAACGGAATTCAGTTGCGTTCAGCGAAACGGCGAAATTCACTTCGAAAAGCAGCGCCTTCACGACCGCTACAAAGCACCGGAGCGCGAGCTGGAGATTCGCTTTCACGCCGTGGCTGAAGCGCCGCGTGAAGTCCTGCTCGAGGAACAACCCCTCCGCAGCTATGACTACGACGAGCCGAGGCGAATTCTCATTGTGACCATTCCCGACAAGGGAAATGTGCAGAATCTAATCATCCGATAATTTTTGGGCCGCAGGAGATCATCTGATGTTTACAGGCATTGGGGACTTGGATTTCATCGTTCTTGCCGCGTATTTTGTCGTCGTGCTCGGGATTGGGTTCTATTTCTCGCGCAAGGAACGCACGACCGCGCAATATTTTTTGGCAGGTCGGCAGGTCGGCTGGTTTGCCATCGGCGCATCGCTTTTTGCCACGAATATCTCGAGTGAACACTTCATCGGCCTGGCGGGCTCGGGCGCGGCAACGGGAATGGCCGTCGGTCACTTCGAGTGGCTGGCCTGTTTGATTGTGCTCATGCTCGGTTGGGTCTTCGCGCCGTTTTATTTGCGGTCGAAAGTCTTCACCATGCCCGAGTTCCTCGAACGCCGCTACGGCAGCGCGAGTCGTTGGTACCTGACGCTCGTGTCGATTCTCTCGTATGTGCTGACGAAAGTCTCGGTGACGCTGTTTGCCGGCGGGCTTCTTTTGAAGCAGGTCATGGGCTGGGACATGTACACATCGGCCATCGTGCTGGTCATCGCGACAGGAGTTTACACCATCGCCGGTGGACTTGCGGCCGTGATTTACACCGAACTTGTGCAGATGTTCGTGCTGATTGGCGGCGCGGTAACGCTGACAGTTTTGGGGCTCAGTGAACTCGGGGGTGTTGGAGCGTTGCAGCAGGGTGTCCCCGAAAGTTTCTTCCACATGTTCAAACCGGTGAGCGACCCCAATTTCCCATGGACAGGCATCGTCTTCGGCGCGCCGATTCTCGGCATCTGGTACTGGTGCACGGATCAATATATCGTGCAGCGCGTTCTCAGCGCGAAGGGTTTGAATCACGCTCAATCGGGGACAATCTTCGCGGGCTTCCTGAAAATCCTGCCGGTATTTATTCTCGTCATGCCGGGCATCATCGCGCGCGCTCTTTATCCGGGCATCGCCGGTGACGAAGCATATCCGACGCTGGTCACGCACCTCTTGCCCATGGGACTGAAAGGCATCGTCATCGCGAGTCTTTTGGCCGCGCTGATGAGTTCGCTTGCGGCGTGCTTCAACAGCAGTTCGACGCTGTTCACGATAGACATCTACAAGAAACTCAGGCCCGATACCGATGAACGCCGCCTTGTGAATGTGGGCCGTATTGCCACGGGCGCACTGGTGGTGTTAGGGATTTTGTGGGTGCCGTTTATTCGGTATATCTCGTCGCAGATTTATGTCTACTTGCAGAGCGTGCAGGCGTACATCAGCCCGCCGATTGCGGCGGTGTTTTTGTTCGGCGTGTTCTGGTCGCGGGCGAACGGCAAGGGAGCCATCGCAGCGCTCTTCACAGGGCTTTTCTTCGGAGCGCTTCGATTGATCGCGGAACTCGTTCACAGTCAGCATCCCATCGCTTTCACTCCGCTGGCCGCGCTGGCGGAAATCAACTTTTTGCACTTCGCGGTGTTCCTGTTTATCTTGTGCAGCGCGGTGCTCGTGTTCGTCAGCCGCGCTACAGCCGAGCCGGAAATGGCAAACCTGCGCGGCCTGACCTATCGCTACACCGAAAAAGCCACTGGCATGACCACCGGCGAATCTTCCGCCCGCCGGTTGAACATCATCTTTTCCGCGGTGCTGATTGCGACAGTGGTGGTGTTGTGGATCGTGTTTTTCTAACACGATTGAGATTGACGGAGGTCATTTTTCTCGGCATATTTGCCTTCTCACAAGCTGCTTTCCTTAGGATTTGCGTGTTGCTGAATACCAACATCGACTGCAGGCAGCCGACCCTTGAGCTCGTAGCGCCCAGCTTGCCGGGCTACCATGCTGTAGGAGTTTCCCGAGGGATTGAGTCATTGAGATTCAAGAGAGGAACAACACTCCAATTGATAAACACTATCATAGGCCGCTTCATGGCCCAGCAAGCTGGGCGCTACACCTTCTGCAGGGCTCCCTCCGTTCCCGAGAAAGAGTCTGCGCCCTGGCGAAGACGGAAGATGCCTCAACAATCAAACCTTTTCGCAAACAGCATTGGGCCTATGTGCGCGGCAGGCATAAATGTGCACTCGATGCTCAAAACCCCTCGATATGAACGTTTGAATCGACCTTGTCGGAAACCGGCACAATTTGTAATGATCACTTCCTTGAGCCTCCCCTTGCTCTTTCTTGGTACCACGCGAAACGCTCATGGAATCAAAACGAGAAATCAGGATAACCCTTGAATACAGCCTTTCCCCATCTCGGCCAGACCCTTGCCACGGTGACAGCCGTTACTTGGGCTTTCGCAGTCATTCTGTTCAAGAAGAGCGGTGAGTCGGTTCACCCCGTCGCTCTCAACCTTTTCAAGAACTCGCTTGCCGCTGTTCTATTCTTGCCCACGCTTTGGTTCTTCGGCGAGACGCTCCTGCGCCGAGCCCCCGCAAGCGATTATCTGCTGCTGATGGTCAGTGGAGCTTTAGGCATTGGTCTTTCCGATACGCTCTTTTTCATGGCGCTGAATCGGCTTGGCGCCGGATTGATGGCCATCGTCGACTGCCTCTACAGTCCGTTCATCATTTCGCTCTCGGTCATCTTCCTCAGTGAGCACATGACGGCATGGCAATTTTTCGGTGCCGGCATGATTCTCTTTGGCGTACTCATGGCCGGCGTCGAAAAACCGAAATCCGGCTTGATCCGCAAGGATTTATGGCTGGGAATTCTTTTCGGAATACTGGCGCTGGCGGGAATGGCGGTGGGCATCGTTATGATCAAGCGGCTTCTGGAACGCTCGCCGCTACTCTGGGTGACCGAGATTCGGCTGATGGCATCTGTCATCGCGCTGCTGATCATTTTGCCACTTCATCCCGCCCGCCGGACGATGATGGGATCCTTATTGTCCGCACAGGGGTGGCGATACACTCTGTCAGGTTCGTTCGTTGGCGCCTATTTGTCCATGGTGTTTTGGCTCGGAGGAATGAAATATACTCAAGCATCCATCGCCGCAGCTCTCAATCAGACGAGCAACATTTTCGTCTTCATCTTTGCCGCTCTGTTGCTGAAAGAGCCCGTCAATCGGCAACGTGTTGTTGCCATTGTGCTGGCGGTCGGCGGAGCACTCTTGGTAACACTCAGCTGAGCATGCTCCCATCAAATCGACAGACCGCCTCACTGGCACCTGTGGAGCAAGTTGAATAGATCTGCACTCCCCATTGCTTTTCCTGTCTGATTACCGTAAATTTTAGTGTCATAGATGTCCGGCATACTGTAATCAGATGATTCAACTTCACAACGAATCACATCTTCAGACAGATCCTGCGACTACGAAAGAGTCGATGTAAATCATTGTTCATGGCTAATTAGTTTTTGCATATCAAGAATGCCCACATCAAACCGTGAAAAAAGAGAATCGTGGCGGATATTCTGCAAGGCGGCCTTGTGCATAACGATGCTGTTGGTCGCAGCGGGATCGGCCTTCTCTGTCTCGAAGCTCGGCTTTTTGGACCCCTATTGGATCATCCGCCATCTCCGGTATCACCTTTATGCAGGTTCACCAGCTGATACGCTGCTTTGTTGGAATATTCTGAACAGTCGCTCGGGCTACTTTCCTCTAATCGGGGATACACTGGGATTGGATATGTGTTGGTCGCTCTGTGATCCCTGGGCGACCCAGCTTCTGGCCAATCCCAATGTGAAATTGGCCAGCGAGTGGTATCCCGACAGCACATGGAAATATGTTTCCGCCCAACAAGAGGTCTATGACGCCGGTGCCGGAGGTTACTTTGCCGCACCCTTGCCAAGTGTGGGAGAATTCGTTGCGGATTCGGACTCGGGAGGCGTGAGATATGTTGTTCGATCCCTCCATAATTCGCACACGGCGGGAGATATTCTTCCCCAGACTCTCTTGGGATGGGGTTGGCTGGGGGGATACCGCATGTACAATTTCCGATATCTTCCTCCGTACGACGGGACAGACACTCTATTTTTCAAAATGGTCTTCCGATGGGATTCCGCTTCGACGGGTTCGTCCCTGGCGCAGATTGCTCTCACTCCCATAGATACCTTCGAGATGACCTGTTCGAATGCACAGGCATCGTATCGCCGCTACGACAGCCTCACTTTTGCCTTAGGCTATCGCTGGAATAATATCGGTTTATCCCTGAAGGTGAACTGGCCGGGATTCCATGATCTCTATATTGATCGAATTGAAATCTATGATCGGGCATTTCGTCATCTGTTCTATGACGATGATTGGCCGACGAAACTGAACACCGTCACCACAAATCTCGTTCGCTATCGTGATTTTGCCGGCGACGCACTCTACAATTTCCGAATAGACGAACCCAATCCTCGGACGTACAAAGCCTTCAAACGTGTCTACGACGCGTATCATTCCACGCCTCATGAGATTGCCGTCCTGCTCAATCCACATGTCCTCGATGGAGAGTTCTTCGATTATGTCATACCCGATACGCTGATCTTCTTTACCTATGTCCTCGGCGGAGACAGTTTTCAATCTCGCAGACCCATGCCGCCTAATTGGGAGCCGCTATACACTTACTACGCTTCCCACAGTTCCGATGTTGCGTATGTTGACAGTTTCCCGAATCCCTATGGGTGTAACTACTGGTGCAGGATTCATAGTTTGCAGCACGAGTGGGACAAGCTCATAGGAAGCCCAGACCACGGTGCAGAATACAAATGGGGATTGTACAAGATGCGCGAAGAAGCTACAACGGCTATGAGACCGTGGGCTGTATTTCTGATTGCCGGTCAAGAAGTCGATCCGTTGGACAGGACCGTGCGTAAGATAAGCCATCGAGATCCGACTCCCAACGAGATGTACTGCATGGCATGGTTGGCTCTGTCCTATGGGCCGGAGGGTATCGGCTGGTATCGTGTTGCCGGGCACATGTGGGGTGATTCCCTCAGAGGGAATGCAACTCCTCCTTGTTGCGACACCAGCCGTGTCGAGAGAACGCACGGGCTTTTGGATTGGATGTTCAATGACAGCACCTACGCCTCCGGACCACAGGACTTTCCTTTGGGCGCTTCCTACCGCCCGACGGAGCGTTTCTACGCGGCCCAAGGGATCCATGCCATGTTGGACACGATCGGACCCGTTTTGGACAGACTGCAGTGGATAGAAAGCGGTGCTTCGCGTGCCTTTGAGATGAACGATACCATCCCTGTTCATTTCCCTTTCGGAGCCTATCTTCATCATGCGCTTTGCGAAAAGGAGACGGCGGATTCCGTCTGGGTGAGCGAACCTCGAGATTCCACCTATGTGCAATATGCCGGATTCATGGACCCTTCAGCTATGCAAGATTTTTGGATCCTGACGGTCAATCGGCGTTGCCTCCCGGGCGAGAAGCGCCGCGTTCACTTCAAGCTGAGAAACGCCACGGATACCACCTATGTCGTTCATTATCTGCTTGCGGACACCTCGTTTCCGAAGTCTGTGAGTGCGCAAGATAGTTCCATATCACTACATGTTGATTTGTCGCCCGGACATGGAGAACTCATCCACATCAAAATCGAGGGACCACACATCAACGCAAGACCGCCCACCCTTGACTATGGAGATGTGCACACCGACAGCACGGCCGATTTGGCGATTACGGTAAGCGATACCGGCTATTGGGATCTCATCATCACGGGAATGGACTTCGCATGGGGGCAGGCTTTTGAACTGACTCCCGCACCCCAATGGCCGGATACCATTCCAGCGCAAGATTCGGCTGTTTACCTGCTCCGTTTCGCACCATCCGACACAGGCGTTTTTGCCGACACACTAAGAATCTTCCATACTGCCGGAGACCCTATTGACATCTCACTGAGCGGACATGGAGTCCGTGAAGCGATTTCGGTGTCCCCGGACTGGCTGAATTTTGGCTTGGCACGCGTGGAACATGCAGACACCCTTGACTTATTCGTGGCCAATCCGGGTACGGCCGACCTGATGGTGCAGAATATGATTCCTTCCGATTCAGCCTTTGATGTATTCCTACCTGCAGGCTTCCTGCAAAGCCCGGACGGTGCCTCTGACGGCATCGCGCGCGCATCGAAACACATAGGCGTGACGAAGACGGCTTCAACAAAATCGTCGGACAAGCGCAGTCGTTCACTTGGACATCTCGATGAGGTCTCTTTCATCGTTGAACCCGAGGACAGCCAGCTCGTGCACGTGTCCTTCACGCCGATCGAGGAGATGGTCTATAGCGAAACGCTACGAGTTCTCTCCTCATTGCCGGATGTTGAGGTTGCTTTAAGCGGAATAGGCGCCGCGCCGCATATGGCAGTGGAGCCCCTCGCATTTGATTTCGGGGATAGCCATGTAGATAGCATGGATCACATGATGGTGGTCGTGAGTGACACCGGAGGGTGGGATCTTCTGATCACAAACATGGAATTCACTACTGGTGAGGCTTTCCGACTTGTTCCGGCACCGTCATATCCAGATACGATAGCAGCTCAAGATTCAAAGGACTATGAGGTTCATTTCGCTCCACCGGATACGGGAATGTTCGTGGATACTCTCATCCTTCACCACGACGCAGGAGAACCGGTTCATACTATTTTTCAGGGCAGGGGAATCCAAGAGGATCTGCGCGTGTCCCCTGAAATTTTGGATTTTGGCCTGACTCGCGTGGACTCATCGGACACCAAGGATTTCTATGTGACGAATCCCGGAACAGCCGATTTGCTCGTGAGGGATATTGTATCTTCGGATTCAGCATTTGAAGTATCGCTGCCACCCAATTCTACTGACAACCTGAACAGTGGGATCGGATTTGTCAAACGCTCGACCCAGATGTCGGTCATTGGAAAGATGCCTGCGGAAAAATTCTTCGGCGGCGCCCGTACACTGTCCGGCACTCTGGACGAAATCTCCTTTGTCGTTTCGCCGGGAGACAGTCAACATGTCTTTGTTACTTTCCGCCCCGCGCAGGAGAGAGACCACACAGCCATCTTGACCATTCGATCCTCACTGCCGGATGTCGAATTGTCCGCCATGGGAATTGGTGGCGCGCCTCATATCATGGTCAATCCCCCGGAGTTAAATTTCGGCGATGTACATGTGGACAGTACGACCAACCTGAGCTTCGCTGTGACCGATACCGGTGACTGGAATCTGCTCATTACCGATATGCGGTTCGCGATGGAACGAGTTTTCGAACTGTATCCCGCGCCACAATACCCCGACACGGTGCTTGCGCACCAATCGCTCCATTATCCGGTTCGAGTTGCGCCCACAGATGTGGGAAGACTCCTGGACACGCTCATCATCTACCATGATGCCGGAGAGCCGGTTCTTCTTTCATGTCAGGGGACGGCGATTTTGCTCGAAATCACGCTCTCTCCGGACTCCCTGAATTTTGGCAGTCAGTGGTTGAATACGGTGTCTCAAGATACTTTTTGGATCATCAACTCAGGTACCATCCTCTTGGAAATCGACAGCACCGTCAGCCGCAGCGAAGGTTTCTTTCTTGCTTTGACGGATCCCTTGATGATTGTTCCTACAGACAGTCTCCCCATCACTCTATCGTTTCTTC
The DNA here is from genome assembly GCA_043804575.1 of bacterium. GTDB lineage: Bacteria > Electryoneota > RPQS01 > RPQS01 > DYHQ01 > JAZDIW01. The sequence goes on along the minus strand of JAZDIW010000034.1, from coordinate 5,795 downwards.
CCTTGGATACATTGAAATTCGCGGCTCCCGTGACTGTATACAGCAACGCCGGCGCTCCAACCATCTCGGTGTACGGAAGAGGCATTTGGACGGATCTGAAGGCAGACCCCGATATCATTGACTTTGGCAAGATCACTGTCTTAGAATCTAGAGATACAACGGTATTGCTGACCAGCATCGGCAACACCTATGTCTCCTCTATCCTAACTTCCTGCACAATGGGCAAGGCCTTTGCCATAATCCAAGAGCCGGCGGATTCCATACCCGCATATGGACACACCGAGGTGAAGCTCTCATTTGTCTCGCAGAACGCTGGGTTTTTCCAAGACACTTTGGTCATAACCCATCATGTGGGGACGCCAATTCGCGTACCACTCTCGGCAGAAGTAGCCGGTGACGAAGATAACGCTTCCGTTCCCGTCCCGAGCGATTATTATTTGCACCACAACTACCCCAATCCATTCAATCCGGCAACAACCTTCGAGTTCGGGGTTCCAAAGACATCGCATGTGAACATACGAGTCCACGACATTTTGGGTAGACAAGTGGACATTCTTGTGGACGGCATGGTTCAAGCCGGGCATCATCAGGTGATCTGGAATTGCCGCCGCTGCACAAGCGGTGTCTATCTTGTTGTGATGTCAGGAGACGGATTCAACATTGTGCGGAAAGCGATGCTTCTCAGGTAAGGCAAGAAAGAAGACACGAAATTCGGCTTGGCTCTCGTGACAGGAACACTCCAACGAAAACAAAAGGTTCGATAACCTATGCTCAACACCGAGGTCAGATCCCTGAAAGCCAAAGAGCAAACAAGGCCGCCGAACCTCTATTGATTTTGAAGATTGAATTGACCATAATTTGCCTTCGTGCGCAGATCTGAAGTATAATGATTACTCAAATGGAGAGGAATATTGTCCCCTAATACAACGATGTTACCGGTGAATTCGACTGTGGTCCGACATTCGTTTTTGCAAGCCGCCAAGCTGGCGGCGATCCTGCTATTTCTGTGTGCAGGCTTTGGAGACACGGCTTTCGGTTTCGTGACTGTTTCCGGGAAAATCCGCGATAGGAAAACAGGCGAATCCATTCCGGGGGCGACGGTCGCCGTCGCCGGAACCGATCGCGGCGCCGTGGCGAATGTCGAAGGTTTCTTTTCGATTCCGGATCTTGAGGCAGGCCCCATAAAAATAATCATTCTGTCCATGGGCTATGAACGCCTCGAACGACGGCTGGATCTTGTCGAAGGCCAAGACCAAAATCTGCCGATTTTTTTAAAGCCGGAACCGCTTGTAATGGAAGTCGTCGTGGTGGAAGCCGAGAGCGATAAATTAGACTGGGTGCCTGAGGTTGCCCATATCGAAATCACACCGCGGGAGCTTGTCCGACTTCCGCAGCTTGCCGAGCCCGACCTGTTCCGCTCGCTTCAGGTCTTACCGGGCATCTTGTCTTCCTCGGATTTTTCGTCGGAGTTGAACATCTGGGGCGGTTCCAGTGATCAAAATCTGATTCTGCTCAATGGCATCGAAGTGTACAAGCCGACTCACCTCGGCGGGATATTCTCCGTATTCAATATGGATGCCGTGAAGGATGTGAAGCTCATCAAAGGCGGATTCGGCGCCGAATACGGAGGCCGCCTGTCGGCTGTGGTCGATGTCGCTGATCGGGAAGGCAACCGGAATGATTTTCAGGCAAAAATCGGACTGTCGCTTCTATCGTCAAACGCCACCTTTGAAGGTCCCTTTCCGCGAGGTTCCTGGTTCATCGCTGGTCGCAGGACTTACCTTGATGCGGCAACGAAACTTCTGAAGAATGGCGGAATCATCAGCGATGAACTGCCTTACTATTTCTACGATTTCAATGCAAAAGTCACGCGTGATTTTGCCAACGGCGACCGCCTCTCCCCATCGGTCTATGCCGGCCGCGATATCTTGAAGTTGTCGTCCTCTACGGATGATCAAATTCGGATGAATTGGGGTAATACCACCTACAGTCTTCCCTATATCCACATCTTTTCACCGAAGCTCTATTCGCAGACGACTTTCGCCGGGAGTCATTTCGATTCCGAGCACCGATTTCAAAGCTCCGATTTGTTCTTCGCTTTTGAGAACAGACTTCTGGATTTCACTCTGAAGTCCGACTTGACTTTTTTCGCAAATCCGCAGCACACCTTTCAGTTCGGCGCCGAGGCAAAAACCCTGCAAACGGAGCTGAATATCTACACGGACAACCTCGTGCTGACGAAAGGCAACTATGACGGGACACTACTTGCGGTTTACCTTGCCGACAACTATCGCTTGACGCCGTCCATAACATTCACTCCCGGTCTGCGTTTCGAGCACTTCACTCTATCCGGTCAAAGCGAGCTCATGCCGCGCGTCGGACTGCGCAAAGACCTGACGGATTTCTCGCAAGTGAGCGTCGCGTGGGGAATGTACACCCAATATCTGCAGCTCGTCAGATTCGGGGAAGGATTCGCATCTATCTTCGACACATGGGTGCCGCTGGATAAGACATTTCAGCCCAATCGAGGCCAGCAATATGCGCTGACCTACGCCAACGATGAATTCGGCCCCTTCAAACTGACGACGGATGTATACTACAAACGGTTCGATAATGTCATCGATTGCGATTTGAACACGACGGATGACGGCGACATGGAGCTGAACGACATCTTTCGTGAGGGCGACGGCTATGCCTATGGCTGGGACATGCTGCTTCAGGGCCAGTGGGGTTCCTACGACTTCATGATCGGATACGGCCTCGGGCGTTCCCGGCGTTCTTTCGACGCCTACGATAATGGGTTGGATTATCCGGCGCCTTTTGATCGCCTGCATAATGCCAATATGTTTTTCAGCCGCAAGGTTCGCAGGCGCGGGAGTCTTGAAGTCCGGTTTAACTACGGCACCGGTCAGCCCATTACGAAGGCCGTCGCCGCCTATAGTCCGGGTCTGGACCTGCCGCCGCAATTCTATGTGCCTGGGAAGAAAAACAATTTTCGGATTCCGAATTACTACCGGATGGATCTGGCGTACCGTCTCAGGTACGACTATTCTAAGTGGACATTCGCGCCGTTCATCGAAATCATCAATGTGACCAATCACAAGAATGTTCTTATGTTGAACTATGATTTGACGACGAATCCTGCCACCGAGGAGAAAATCGGCCAACTTCCGATTCTGCCAACAATCGGGTTTACGGCGGAGTTTTAGCATGAAACCTATTCGGCATATGCTGTGGCTTCTATTGGCCGCCATCGCTCTGACGGGATGCGACAGCAACGAGAAAGACTTGTTTGTCGAGGAACTGGTTGTTCAGGGCTATCTGTATATCGGCTACCCGTTATCTATTGACATCTCTCATACCGTGCCGATAGATCAATTCTACGACCCGGCTGCCGTCAAGGTATCCGGTGCCGATGTTCGAATTGCCGTTGACGGCCATGAGTTCCAACTAGTCGAGCAGTCACCCGAGAATCCCGGCACCTACGCTCTGCTCAGCGATTCCCACATCGTCACGACCGGAAAACGATATGACTTGTGGCTGGAAAAGGGCGGAACGATTATCACAGGTACAACACTCGCCGCGGCCATGCTTCACATCGACTCAACCAATCTGGAAAACACGAGTTTCAGCGATCCCGATACGATCGAGTACGGAGACACGGAATTCTACATGCATTGGAACAACAACCCTGCGAACTTCGGCTACTTCATCATCATCGAGAACTTGGAGCCGGATTGGTTCGACGAAGCTCGCACATTCGGAGAAGACAATGGTGCCGGCATGAGCAATGTATCTGCGATGTCCCTGCGGGATACGGGCGAATTCAAGATTCCGTGGGTTTTTCTTGGATCTACCGGCACTCATCGTGTGCGCGTGTTCTCCTGTGAGCAGGCTCTGTGGGATTACGCTACCACCACCCAGCTTGGGATAGCCGAGAACTATCCCATCTCGAATCTGAGTCAGGGGCGCGGAGTCTTCTGCGCTGTGGGTGTGGATACGGCCTATTTCGAACTGGTGGATTGGATCGAAAACTAAGGTATTCATGCGTTCCATCTCGCAACAGGGAGAACAGGAAGTCCGCAAACCGGTAACACTCCCGCGAAAAGCGAAGGCTCAACAACGCGCACTCAACCCGGATGTTACAAGACTTGCCATCGCGTGCGTTTCCTTGGCTGCATCCGTATTCACTTGACATAATATTTCCGTCCACTCACGCCGGCAACGGGGGGTCGAATCCCGCATGCGTCACAGATAAACCAAACATAACCGTGCGCTTGTCTATTTCCGAGTCTCCACTGCCGACTCCAAGCAGGAAAATGCGGGCTCTCTTCTTCCACGAGCCTCTTGCCAATCGTCCCGCCGTGAATCCGGGCATCTGCCATCTCGCGGACGAAGAACGTGCAAACGCGAGACCGGATGGGATACAAGGCCGATAGAGTGTCAGGAATTTGGGTTTCGACTTCCGTGAACCGGCGACGATTTTGTGAAGCACGTGTCAGGAAGAACGGCAAATCATGATCCTTAGCCAAGAAGAAATTCAATAGGCCCGCTGCGTGAGGAAATCTGTCATGATTCGGCGTGTCATCGCCCTCGATCTTGAGGGCACTCTCATTTCCAATGCCATCAGCGTCTTTCCGAGACCTGGGTTATACGAATTTCTCGAGTTCTGCAGGCGGCACTTTGAGCGAGTTGTCGTAATGACCGCTGTCTCCGAACATCGATTTCGACAGGTGGCCGCCTTGCTCGCCAGCGAGGGCTCGGTTCCAGAATGGTTTCGGGACATTGATTATGTTGTATGGGAAGGTCCTTACAAAGATCTCCGCTGTATCCCGAATTTCAGGGTGGAAGAAATTCTGCTTGTGGATGACATTCCCTCGTTCGTTCATCCCGATCAAGCGGACAGCTATCTTCCGATTCAGAGTTGGGAAGCACCGTACTTGCAAGAGGATCAACAACTCGGAACCCTAAAGGAACATATCCTAAAGAAACTCAACTGCGGAGTCCAACGCTCGTGAACAGGAAGCGGTCGATTATCATAGGAACAACAGCGATTTTGTTCGTCTCGGCAGTTGCCGCCCTTTCCATCCTCTATGGTGAGCCACTCCCGCTCGAAGACTATCCGAGGGTGCGCTTGGCACGCGAACGGTTTCAAAACGAAATCGAATAGATGTTGCAGCAGACGGATCTCTTCTATCCGCCTGAAAGAGTATTTCTCCGTGCTTTCAAATCTGAGCGTGTGCTTGAGATCTGGGGCAGCAACGGTGTTGATTCGGTCTTCCGGAAAGTCACGGAGATGCCGTTCACGGGATTCTCGGGCGAACTTGGGCCAAAACGAGAGCGAGGGGACGGTCAAATTCCCGAAGGATTCTACTGCATTGACAACTTCAATCCTGTCAGCCAATATGCACACATGTCCTTGCATCTCAACTATCCCAATCGGTCCGACCAGATCTTCAAAGCCGGAACGGATCCCGGAGGTGATATTTGCATTCACGGTCACTGGTTTTCAACAGGCTGTGTGGTAATCGGCGACGAGTCTATCTCCAAATTGTTCCTCATTTGCCTGGAGGCTCATAACAACGGCCAAGAGAAGATTTCCGTGCACATCTTCCCGTGCAAAATGCCCAGCCTTTGCCGCGAAAACAATCTCATGCTGGACAGCCTGTCGCGCCGGGATTCGGTGCTTCACGCCTTCTGGGAGAATCTTCGGACAGGCTATGAGTTGTTTGAGCGTTCGTACAGACTTCCAGAAGTATGGATTGACGAAGTCGGCCGATACAGGTTTCGATTGG
>JAZDIW010000033.1:0-2660 GCA_043804575.1 bacterium | reverse complement strand
TCGAGACGAAAAGAAGAATCAGGTCATGGGCGCCGGACAGGAGAAACATGCCCAAAGCCGACCCCACGAGCAGAAGGTAGTATTCCGCATCGGTTTTGAAGGATGACAGACTGAAAAGCACGGCCACAATCGTCGCAAGACAGAAGAACACTTTGAAGAAGAGAGCGAAGGGATCATGCGAATAGGTGGCGAAAATCGTCTGCGAAGTCCCCGGCCACCCAAACATCGCAGCCAGGCCGGCCACAGCCAAGATCACAATCGCAAGAATTCCGGCTCCGCGACGAAGGGGTCGAATAAGGTCCAGAACCATGAGCGCCACAAAGCCGACAATCAAAATCAGCTCAGGCGAAAAGTGGAGAAGATGTGTTAGGGGAAAAGGCATGGACAGATAAAAATGTTTGGTTCTCTTCGCTCTCCTACTTGGCCTCGTTGCCTGTGCCCAGTGGATGTTTCAGCGAAGAACGAAAACCGGAAATATCCGGATAGGTTGTTTCGACGCCTGTCCGCTCGAATACGAGTCGCGAGGCCTCATCTCCGGGATAATTGCCAAAGACTTTGACATGCTTGATACCCGAGTTCGCAATCATGCGGGCGCAAATGGGACAGGGGAAAATGGTCACATACATGTCCGCGCCTTCGACTGAGGTGCCGTGGCGCGCCGCCTGCAAGAGAGCGTTTTGCTCCGCATGAAGGCAATAGCAAAGCTCGAGGCGCTCGCCCGGTGGGATTCCGAGCTGATCTCGCACGCATCCGCCAAGTTCATCGGGATGAGGGTGTCCGGCGGGTGGCCCGTTGTAGCCCGTGCACAGAATCTGATTGTTCTTGACGATGAGCGCGCCGACTTTGCGGCGCAGACAAACCGACCGCTCTTTGATGAGCTGCATAATTCCGTAAAAATATTCGTCCCAAGAAATGCGGTCGGTCATGGAGAAATCACCTCAGAACGGCAGCCACACGGACATAACGCCCGCCGCGCGCGCCCCCGCTTCAACCACGGCGTTCAAGTGATTCAAAGTGCTATCCATCATGGAGAGCACGGGTGCGGGATAGACACCCAAGAAGACGATAATCGCGGCCAGGGGAATCAGCGTGAAGAGCTCGCGACCATTGATTTCGGGCAAGGTTTTCCAGCGTTCCGGCAAAGTGCCGAGGAAAATGCGTTGAATCGCCCAGAGAATATACCCCGCTGTGATGACGATTCCAAGAACGGAAATAATCGTAAAGGCTTGCCAAGTGGGAAACGCCCCAACAAAACAGAGTGCCTCCGAGATGAATCCCGAAAGCCCCGGCAGTCCCATCGCGGCAAAGAGCGCCAGTGAGAAAACGCCGCCATAGATCGGCATTTGATTGGCTAAGCCTCCAAACCCAAGTTTGCCGCGCAACTCGACTTCTGGATAATCCTTGGGATAGACGATGTAGCGATGATGAGCGCGGTCATAGATCACGCCGACAAGCAAAAAGAGCATGGCCGTAATCGTCCCGTGATTGAACATCTGAAAGACCGCGCCGTTGATTCCCGCAGGGGTGAAGCTCGCCATTCCGAGCATCACGAAACCCATGTGCGAAATCGAGCTGTACGCCACCAATCTCTTCAAGTCTGTTTGGGCCATCGCACAAAACGCCCCATAGATGATATTCACCATTCCCATGAAAGCGATGAACCAGGCGAATTGCATCGTGGTGTCGGGCAACATCGGATAGTTGATGCGCAGAATCGCATAGGTTCCCATCTTGAGCAAGATACCCGCCAGAATCACTGAAATCGCCGTCGGCGCTTCGACATGTGCATCCGGAAGCCATGTGTGGAAGGGAAACATCGGAATTTTGATGGCGAAGCAGACGAAGAGTGCAAAGAACATCAGTGTCCGAAGAGTCTCTCCCTTTATCCAGTCTCCTTGCAGGCTCTGGTTCATCATGTGAAGCATGTTGAAGGTGTGGCCGCCCGTCACGGGATCGCGCGTGTTCAAATAGAAGGCGAGCATGACCAGCAGCATGAGAACCGAGCCGAAGAGAGTATAGAGGAAGAACTTGATGGCCGCGTATTCCCGTCTTGGGCCGCCCCAGACGCCGATGAGAAAATACATCGGCAAGAGCATGATTTCCCAAAAGACATAGAAGAGAAAGAAATCAAGAGCTATGAAAGTTCCCATCATGCCCGTTTCCAACAGCAGGAACATGCAGAAATAGCCCTTCACGGCCTTTGTAATTCCCCAGGAGGCGAAGATGCACAAGAACGAGAGAAGAGCAGTCAATCCTATCATCGGCATCGAAAGGCCATCCGCGCCAACGAAATACTCAATATTGAAGGTCGGGATCCACGAAACATGATCCACGAACTGGAAGCTGCGTTCGTCATTGATCCCCGTCATAGCGGGATCGAACCGCGCCCAGGTGATAACGGCGATAATGAGGACAAGGCCGGTGAAAAAGACCGATGTCCATCGAATCACGTTAGGCCGCTCGCGCGGAATAAACAAGAGAACAACGATGCCGGCAACCGGCAGAAAGGTCATGAGAGTTAATGGACTCATGGGCTTCACATGCTATTTATGAAAGAGTCTATATAATCTGCCAAATGAGAACAAGCACAACCACGGCCGCCGTCAGCCACACATAATTCTGATAGCGCCCCGTTTGAAAGCGGCGCGTGATTGCGCCGA
>JAZDIW010000032.1:0-2832 GCA_043804575.1 bacterium | reverse complement strand
ATTTCAAAGGGGCGTGGATTGTGCACATGCTGCGTCGCCAAATTCTCGGAGACACTCTCTTTTTCGACGCTCTGCGAACCTACACGAGTCGCTATCTCTACGGGAATGTGAGCACGGATGATTTTCAAGAAGTATGCGAAGAAGTCTCAGGCCAGGATCTCGATTGGTTCTTCGCTCAGTGGGTCTATCAGGCGGGATTTCCCGTGCTGGACATCGAATTCACTTTCGAGGGCTCCTCGCTGCAGATAACCGTGACGCAGCTTCAGGAAAATGCACCGTGGGTTTTTCAAATCCCCATAACCTTCTATGTGGCAATGGAAGATAGTGTCGTCCAATATACTTCCTGGTTCACGCAGAGAGAGGAGACGCAATTCCTGGCCATGCCGGGTGCCATCGTGGATGCCGGGCTTACGCCCTTCCAGCCGCTTTTGTATCAAGGGACGGGTGCGAGCACGCCCGAGGCAGAGGTTGTCTCTCCGGTGAAGATTTCTCTCGGGCAGAATTGGCCCAATCCCTTCAACAGCTCGACGAATTTCCCGCTTGCGCTGAGCAAAACATCTGTGGTCGAACTGACTCTATACAATCTTCTTGGCGAGCGTGTGGTGATGGTGGCGCATGAGATGTTGCCCGCGGGCGCTCACCGGATTTCATTTGAAGCGCCCGCCTCGTTATCTTCGGGCTTCTATGTGATTGTCGCGAGGGCAGATGGATTTGCCGCTGCGCGACGAATTCTGTTGCTGAAGTAGATCAATTTCTCCAGTGCCGCTTCGCCAAGAGTTGTCGCGCCGTTGTCGGTCTCCAGACCGGCAATGGCGCCATTGCGACTCTGGAGAGTCACAACGGCGCAACAGGCAAACCTTTCGGTCGATTTCTCTATGCCATGATCTAATCGGGATAAGCCGAAATCATGAAAATCGTTATTGTTGCCGTGGGGCGCTTGCGGGAGCCGTATCTGCGTGCGGGGATGGATGACTATCTTGCGCGGATTAGTCGCTATATTCCGGTCGAGGAGATGGAGGTGCCAGCCGGAGCCGGTGAGGAAAGCAATGGAGAAGGATGCAGGACCTTGGCGGCTGAAGGAGAGCGGCTGCAAAAAATTCTGTCGCGCGAGAATTTTGTGGTCTGTTTGGACCGGAGTGGGAGGGAGTTCGGTTCGGAGGAATTCTCGGCATGGCTTCAGGCAAGGATGGGCGAAGGCCTGTCGCGTTTGACTTTTGTCGTCGGCGGTGCCTGGGGGATTTCACCCTCTGTTCTCGCCTTATCGCAATTCACACTGAGCCTGTCGCGCATGACATTTCCTCATGAGCTGGCGCGGCTCGTTTTGGCGGAGCAGCTCTACCGCGCGTTGACCTTATGGAAAGGGGAGAAATACCACAAATAAAAGGCCCTCTTCTCTTTGCGGTCACCTGAAAGCTTGCGAACGGTTCCTACAGAGAAAAAGGGCCCAAATCCGCACCGAGTAAGTGCGAATCAACCACAACCTAAAGATATGCTTTAGCTTCTTCTCTGTCAAGACCTGAGGCCTTTAAAACACCACTTTTTCCCGTCCGGGGGAGGTGAACGCATTATATCTATTGTAGTTTTTACTCTGAGCAAAATAATTGCTCTGCATCCGTCAACTCCTTGACTTTTAGAAAGTCAATCCGTATATTTGTGCCAGCACCGACCCACAAGGCAAAAAATTCCATGCCCGATTCCTCCTCGCCTCTCTCTCGCCAGAAAATCGAAGAAGCTCTGCGCAAAGTGCGTTACCCCGGCCTGTCTCGCGATGTTCTCTCCTTCGGTCTGATTAAGGATATCGAAATTCAGGGGAGAAATGTCCATCTTGTCATCGAAGGCACATCTCAAGATTCCTCCATCCCAAGTAAGATTGAAGAAGAGGTTCGCCGGGCTTTGCAGGCCATCGAGGGAATCGGCGAGGTTGAGATTACTCTTCGATGGTCGGCGCCCGAGTCTCCTCGCGAGACGGCGGAGCAGAGACCGGAGCCTTTGCTGACGACGATTCAGGCGAAAATCGCCGTCGCCTCGGGAAAGGGTGGTGTCGGGAAATCCACGGTGGCGGTTCATTTGGCTCTCGCGTTGCAGAAAGCCGGGCTGAAAGTCGGTCTTTTGGATCTCGATATTTATGGGCCGAGTCTGCCGACGATGCTGGGTGTCTTGGACAAACCTCGAGCGCAGGACGGCAAAATCGTGCCCTTGGACAAGTTTGGTCTGGAACTCATGTCCATTGGTTTCTTCATTGATCACGATACTCCGATGATATGGCGCGGGCCCATGGTTCACCAAGCAGCCGAGCAGTTCATGCGCGATGTGGCTTGGGGTGACCTCGACATCTTGGTCGTGGATCTTCCTCCGGGAACGGGAGATGCTCAAATGACTCTTTCGCAGCGAGTCGAGCTGTCGGGAGTCATCATCGTCTCGACCCCCCAGGATTTGGCGTTGATTGACGCTCGAAAGGGTGTGCGCATGTTTCAGACAATGGATGTTCCTGTCTTGGGCGTTCTTGAGAACATGAGCACCTTTGTCTGTCCGCACTGCGGCACAATGACTCCCATCTTCGGGGAGGGGGGAGCCGAGCGCGCCGCGCGGGAAATGGGCGTTCCCTTTCTGGGCCGAGTGCCGATTCTGCCGATGCTGAGGGAGGTCGGCGATGCGGGCACACCCTTGGAAGGATGGGTCGCGCTTCCGCAAGTGCGCAAGGTCTTTGAGGGAGTGGCCGAGCGGATCATGAAGACCGTCGGATTTGCAGCCAAGGCCGAGAAGGATCTTTTATAAAGGCCAACCATTGACGGGAGGAGACGATGCCGACACAAGAGAGCATTCTGCAAGCCC
>JAZDIW010000031.1:0-6939 GCA_043804575.1 bacterium | reverse complement strand
GGCCCCGAGCTCATCGCCCATGTCCGCCAGTCTCCCTCCAGAAAGATTTCTCTCTCCAGTTCTGCGATAATGCCAACAAGTCGCCGGTGAAGTCGCTCGTGTTCGTCCTCGCCACGGCTTCCATCGAAGCGCACGAGCAGCCCTTTGGAATAGAATGTCAGAAGTCGTCGCGTCGTCTCGGGCGTGGGGCTGTAGGGAGGACAAGTGAGGCTCTCGCCGTATCCGCTGCATCCATATTGGCATTTGAGCCTTACCCAATCGCCTACAGCAATTTTTGCCGTAGGGACGATAATCGCATCATCCACGCCCAATTCCCTTGCCCGTGCCACCCAATCATTCATCGTCAATCACCCTTTGTAGGGGCACGGCGTGCCGTGCCCGCCAAGATCTCGGCATTCATTTCTGTTCGCTCCAAAGCCGCCAAATCTCTTTCAGAATCTCGTCCTTCGCGCGATGCGATTCCGACCCCGATTCGCATCGCCTGAGTCCCGCCGCCGCGCCGATATGTCCATCGCCAAGATTCATCGTCCGCACAATCTCGCCCATATTCTTCGGATGCGATTGATGCTGCATCGGCAAGGCGAGCGACAGCGAGACGCTGATGTCGTGAGCTTTTTGTCCTTGCCGAAAAACGGGCTTCAGTTCCACGAAGCCTTTCGCTTCAGGAAAAATCAAACCCGCTAACTTCTTATCCACGTGCACGGGAACGCGCAACTTCGTCAGGTCAATAATGACGAGCTCTCGCGCCGTGTCCTCATCGAGAAAACGCGCATGAGACTGAATCTTTTCCAACATATCCGCTTCTTCTTCGCGATAGCGCACGGCACGCGCAATCACTTCCGGCTGCTCGGCTACTTCCTCCATGGAAGAATCGCGCAGAAGAAAGACCAACTCACGCAAGAAGTCATGTTGTTCCCGCGCGGAACTCGCAGAGGCTTTGATGGCCCAATCAATGCGCTTTGCCGCGGTCTCTCGCCGCCAATCGTCGATGTCTCTGTAGCTGAATGAATCAATGGCATCCGCCGCATCCGCGAGTTTCGCGAAATCATCTGGCAACTCGTCATTTTCCGAAAAGTAATTGCAGATGACGCGCACACACGAAAGCTCGGGCGCAAATCGCCCCGGAATCGTTGTCGCGTCAATTCCGCGCAGCTTGACTTCATCGAGATTGCCCGCATGATGATCGAACCACATGCCGCATTCGAGCGGATAAGGCAAATCGCATACAATATCCGCCTTCGTGATCGGAATCTCAGCGCGCGAAATGGTCATCGGTCCGGCGAAGCGCACGCTTTCGATATCAAACGCCCACGCACAAATCGCCGCCGACCCCACGCCGTCGAAATCATTGTGCGTGACGATGGAATTAGGTTCCTGTTTCATTCCCTATCTCTGTCGCGGTGTCGCCCCCGATTCAATCGGGGGTTGCAGCCGATCCACAAGGCTGGCGGGTCACGGACTCGCCTCAATGAAATTCCGACGAGGTGGGTCCCCTGACCGACCCGGAAAAAGAGAAACCGCCGTGGCGGGTGTGTCACCCGACCGGCGTGTCGGTCCGCAGCCGCGTCGCTCTATTTCTTCGTCCGATCCCTCACCACATTAATCTGCGAGCCCGCCAGAATCATTTCCACTTCCCGCTTCGTCAGACTATGCTCGACGGAGATCTCTTTTCCCTTCGTCACGTTGCGCACAACGACATCGCGCTTTTCCGCGGAGAGTGCTCGCAGATTCTTGAGCTCAAGAATATCTCCTTGATCAATCGAATCATAGTCCGCCGGATTCTTGAAGGTCAGCGGCAATATCCCGAAATTCGCCAAATTCGCCCGGTGAATCCGCGCAAAGAGTTTCGTGATGACGACGCGCAGGCCGAGGAAGCGCGGCGCAAGGGCCGCATGCTCGCGCGATGAACCCTGACCATAATTGTCGCCGCCCACGACGATGCACTGTTTCGCTTCTTTGGCGCGTTTCGGGAAAGTCGGATCCACGCGCACATACACATGCTCGGCAATCGCCGGAATATTCGAGCGCAACGGCAAAATATCCGCGCCCGCCGGCATGATATGATCCGTCGTGATGTTGTCGCCCACTTTCAGGATGACGGGCGCCTTGATCGAATCCGGTAGCGCGTCGAGCTCGGGCAGCGTCACAATATTCGGCCCCTTCTTGAGCTTCACATCTTTTCCATCCGTCGGATAGACAATCATCGAATCGTCCACGAGCTCTTTCGCAAGCGGCTGCACGCGCGGATAGTCGCCGAGGTCGCGCGGGTCCGTGATTGCGCCTTTCACTGCGGATGCCACGGCAACTTCGGGGCTGCAAAGATAGACTTGGTCCTTATCCGTTCCCGAGCGGCCGGGGAAATTGCGCGGGAAAGTGCGCAGACTCACCCATCCCGTTCCCGGCGCTTGTCCCATACCGATGCAGCCCAAGCATCCCGTCTGTTGAATGCGAGCGCCCGCGGACAGAATCGGAATAATCGCACCTTGCATCGCGAGATTCTCCAGAACTTGCCGCGAGCCCGGATTGATTTCAAAATGCACATACTTGGCGACTTTGTGCTTTTTACAAACCTCTGCTACGGTCATCAAATCGCGCAGCGAGGAATTCTCGCACGAACCGATGAGAACCTGCTGCACAGGTGTTCCCGCGACTTCGCTTACTTTTTTCACCTTGTCGGGCGAACTCGGACACGCGATGAGCGGTTCGAGCTTCGAAAGGTCAATCTCATCGTGCTCATCATAGGTGGCGTCGGCATCTGCAACAAGCTCCACCCACTGATTTTCTCGATTTTGCGAACGCAAAAAGGCGCGTGTTCTTTCGTCGGACGGAAAGACCGAAGTCGTCGCGCCAAGTTCCGCGCCCATGTTCGTAATCGTCGCGCGGTCGGGCGCGGCCAGAGCCTGAACTCCCGGCCCGTAATACTCGATGACTTTGCCGACGCCTCCTTTGACCGTGTGCCGGCGCAGCATTTCCAAAATCACATCGCGGCCCGAAACCCAATCGGGAAGTTTCCCCGTGAGTTTCACGCCCATCACTTTCGGCATGCGCAAATGGAACGGCTCGCCTGCAATCGCGAGGGCGACATCTAATCCCCCGACGCCAATCGCGAGCATCCCCAATGCACCGGCGGTCGGCGTGTGCGAATCGGAGCCCACGAGCGTTTTTCCGGGTCTGCCGAACCGCTCGAAATGCACATAGTGGCAAATACCATTGCCCGGCCGCGAGAAATGAATCCCGAATTTCTCCGCCGCGCTCTGCAAAAACGCGTGGTCGTCCGCATTGCGAAAGTCGCTTTGCAGGAGATTGTGATCCACATAGCTGGCGGAAAGCTCGGCGCGCGTGCGCGTCAGGCCCATCGCTTCGACTTCGAGATAGACCAGCGTCCCCGTCGCGTCTTGCGTCAATGTCTGGTCAATCTTGATCGCGATTTCCTCGCCGGGGACCATCTTCCCCGAAACCAAATGCGACGAAATCAGCTTCTGCGTAACATTCATACCCATGACTCGTTCCTCTGAAATTGATTATGGAATATCTTTTCGCCGGGGCGGATCTCTGACCCGCCCTCAGCTCCGCGCCGAGGTGGGTGCCCTCACCCGCCCGGAATGTTTCCTTTTTTATTCGCGGCGGTGAATCTCCCGATTCGCCCTCAACTCTGGGAATCGTATATCTCTACCGATATTCTTCCCTCGGCGGCGAAAACATCTCGACGGAAATGGAATCCTCCAGTATGTTGTAATCATGTTTTGCGCCGCCCGGAATCACATAGCTGTCGTCCGGCCCAATTTCCATGGACTCACCCTCTATCGTCAGGATGAAACGACCTTGAATGCAATATCCCGCCTGTTCATGCGGATGCGAATGGGCCATCTCCTTTTGGCCTGTCCTGAAAGTCATGAGCGTAACCATCATCCGCTCTCCGACCGCCCCAACAAAGAAATCCACTCCCTTGAAGTTTCGTTTCTTCCTCTCCGCGCTCTTGACGAACATTTTATAAACCTCCTTCCCCGCCGAGCCAGGTTCTCAACCTGGCCGGAATTCAATTTAAAACCCCCGAAATGTCCCTCGCCCCCGTGTCCTTTCAACTTTGATATCGCGCAGTTGCGGAGACTTCAGCGCGATGCGCACATAATAACCTTGGCCGATGCCGGTCGGATTCCACATCAGCATACCTTCCCAGCAGTGCATGTCGCGATGAAGCTGCACGCCCGTCGAAACGACCTCGTTCGTCTCAAGATCCACGCGCACATTGTAGTTGATTTGCCAATTTTTCGTAAGTTGCAAATTGGCATCCACATTCATCCAAGTGGTTTTGGAATCCCTCGTAAAATCCCGATTCTGATAGAAGGAGAAATTTGCGCCAAAGGGCATGTCGAAAAGCTGCGCGATGTTCGCTCGCTGTGCCTCTACTGCGGAAGTATCCGTCACACTTGCGCCTCCATCGGAGATACCAAAAATTTTGCCCAGTCGGTCAGCCTGCATGCCAAAAGAAACATTTGCAGATAGCGATGTCAGCTCGAGCGGGCTCCAAATGCTGCCGCCGGGCCTGTCCCAGAAAAAGCGATTGACACGCTGATTGTTGCGCTCCTGATAGAAGGCGTGCGAAGTCGTGATGTCGAGCGACACGCCTTGAATCGGCCCGAAGAGCGCGCCACTTGTGCTCGTGCGAAAGGAACTGGCCAAATCGCTCCAGCGCAGCGAATCTTTCGCCAAATCCACGGCCGTTGAGAAATTCAGCGAAAACAGGTCTCGCTTCACCGCGCTTTCGCCCTCGCCCGAGCGCATCTGGAAGAGATTTCCCAGCGAGAAAGCCACTCGCTCCGAGAGGCTTTGCGATGTTGCTCCATAGATGAAATTCGCAAACTTATCGTATTCATATTCCGCGCCGTTTTCGAGTCGCGCGCGCTCATAATAGCCCCACGCCTTATCCGAAAAATCGGGCCGATAGCTGAAGCTCACACCCGGGTCGAGCACATGCCGAAAATCGGCGCCGACACCCAAGGGATTCAAAAAAGTGCCGTAGAGCTTAGTCTTGAGTGAAGTACTCAAGTTGAAAGTATGTCGCGGGAAAAATCCGGACCGCTCTTCCACATCGAAATGGCGGCCGCGGGGTACAACCTCCAAAATGCGGTGTGACCAATCTTCGCTGATATCTATTCGCGGATTCAAACTGAAATGCCGTAGCACGCGCGCGGTGGCGCTGAAGCCCAGCCGATGCTGAATCCCGTCTCGCTGCGAAGTTCTTTTCTTCGTCTCGCCATAGAGGGTTTCGCGAAGCGGTACGGTCGTGCGAACGCTGCGCGGCGTGATGCGATAGCCTTCGATGGGTCGCTCATCGCGATAGGTAACGGCATTCGCAAACGACGCGGAGTAATCATAGGTAATCGCTCGATACCAAGGTTCCTCTCCGATGGTGCGCGACGGTGATGTTCGCACTCCTCGTGGCGATTTGGGTCCCGGAAAGAGCTTGCCGCTGCCATGTCGCACCGAAATATTCGGCAGCGATGCGCTCCAAGTGTTGTCGAGCAGGTTCTGCTCATGATGCAAGTTCACGGACATGCTCCACGGCGAATCGGGCCATCGTCGAGTCAATGTCGCGTTCGAGTTCAACGACTGCCGAAGACGCTGCGCGGTCGTAGCGTAGCGGTCATTATACGACGCGTCCGAAGCGAATCGCCCGGAAACGGAAAGCTGTGTGTAGGGATCCAGCGTGTGACTGTGATTCAACGCGAGCGCCCAACGGCGATTGCGCGTGGCCTCGCGCCGCTGCGTATCAAAAGAGAAATCGACATTGCCGGTCAAAACATATCGCACCGCATAGCGATATTCCGCCCGTCCCAAAAATCCAAAACGCTCGTAATAATCGAACGAGCCCGTGACATCCATGTAGTCAGACGGCGCCCAATAATAACCGACATTCTGCAAGAAACGCCCTTGATTAAAGCTCTCGCCAAAAGAGGGAACGATAATTCCCGATTGTCGGCCCTTACGATGAGGAAAGACTCCATAGGGAATCGCCATCGTCGGCACATCGTCAAAATAGAGATAGACCGGCCGCGCCACGACTTTGTCGCCCACGAGCACCTTCATCTGGTTCGAGGCAAAATGATAATGCGGCGGATGGTGGTCGCAAGTCGTGAATTCGCCTTTGCCGACCGTGACCTCCTCGGAGGAAAGGCGCTTGAACCGCTCGCCGTAGTAGTATCCATCGAGATAATGCGTCTGACCATGCTCCACACGCCCCCGGCGAGTTTTCAAATTATAGACAATCGAATCGCCGTGGAACTCGTCGCCCGCTTGTCGGAACTGGGGCTCGCCGACAGAGAATATTGTGTCGAGCACCGTTTTGGTGGAATCCACCCACATCGTGTCCGCGCGAGGGCCGGCCATCAGAAGCTGCGCATTCCAATCCACCGTAATCACCGCCGCCTGAAGCTCCATATCCTTGTATCGAACGGTGGCATTCCCGATCAGCTTCGTTACGCGATTCGCCACATCGAAATCAATCGAATCGGCGGAGTAGAGGACGAGGGTATCCACTTCGTCTTTGGCGGGCGTTGGAGCAAGCGTATCGGGACGAAGTGTATCTGCCTGCAAAACCATGAGCGTATCAGGCGGCAATGTGTCCTGTGTGCTCGTTTGAAACGGCATCTCCTGCGCAAGACAGACCGTGCAAACCGCCAGACTCAGCATGAAGCCACTTCGGACTCGTGAACGACCCCTCTTTGTCCTCCCGTGAACGACCCTCCTTTGTCCCCCCGTAAACGGGGGGAGAACGGATTTCCCCCCTGCTCGCAGGGGGGATAGTGGAATGCGCCCCTCGAATTGGACAGGGGTGGGGGGATAGGAATCGAGGGCTTGGGTTTGATTTTGATTGGTTTCGAACATCATTGGGCTGCGATAGTTCAAGGCGGAATGCAGCCGAATAGGGTTATAGATTTT
>JAZDIW010000030.1:0-3300 GCA_043804575.1 bacterium | reverse complement strand
AAATCCGTTCAACAGCACGGTGCGTATTTCGTTTGAAGTTCCCGAAAAACTCCGTGGAAAAGTGTCGTTGATGATAGTCAATGTTCTTGGCCAGTCGGTTGCTCGATTTGATGGGCAGGAATTAAAGAATGGATTTGTTGATTGGAAAGCCGATGGCTGCGCTTCGGGTCTCTATCTCGCCCGGCTCGCAGCCGGAGAACAAAGTGATTTCGCCAAATTGATGCTGGTAAAATAACCTACATCATAAGGGATAACGGGCATTAATCCTACAAGCCTCTCTCGCGTCGCCTTTTTCGGAAGCCTGCTCTGCGTTCTTGTGCCGTGTTTGGCGTGGGCGCAGCATCCCCTTGATTATTTCCCCGCCCTCTACGACACGCTCGTTGGGTCGCACTACGAGGCAGCCTGGGAAATCAGCCAAGCTCTTGAAAGTCAGTTTCCTGAGCATCCGGCGACACCTCTGTCTCGAGCGGTCATTCTGTACACGGCGATGATTGATTTCGAGGACACGACGGGCGAGACCGAGTTCTTCCAGTGTTGCGATGAGGTTGTTCGACTTTGTGAAAACAGCAAAAGAATGGCTGACCAGAATGAACGAGCTTGGTTGGATTTTATCCAGGGTTCGGCATCGGCAATGCGTGCCTTCTATGTGGGGCGTCGGGGCGAAATCTGGCTGGCGGCCAAGTGGCTTGCGCGTTCGCGTTCTCACTTCTCTCGCGCGATCGAGAATGATCCGACTCTCTATGATTCCTATTTGGGTCGGGGAGCGTATCGCTGGGGCGTGGCCAAGCAAGCGCGGATTTTTGCAGGGGCCCCTTTTCTTCCGTCGCGAAGTGATGCGCTGGCGGACCTCCGATTGGCCCTCGATTCATCGAAATTCTCTCGACATGCGGCGGCGAATACCTTGGCTTGGTTTCTCCTCGAAGAGAAGAGGTATAGCGAGGCCGAATCGCTCATCCTGCAGGAACTCGGGCGCTTTCCCGGTGCACGCTCGCTTCTCTGGCCCCTGATTTCGCTGCAATATCGGACGGGGCGCTATCGAGAGTGCATTGCTTCGGCAGAGGAACTTGTTCGGCAATATCTTTCGTCGCCTCGTAATAACGGATACGATGTCGTGGGCCTGCATAAGCGCATGGCGGACGCGGCGACGCAACTTGGGGATGATGAGGCCGTCGTGCAATACTGTCGGGCGAGTCTTGCTACCTTCATGACAGACGATGCCCGCCAGAAGCGTACTCGAGATCTGGAAATATTGGCAAAATGGTCAGAAAAAGCGCAGAAACGACTCGCACAAAGCGAAAAGAGATGAAGGCCGGAGCCATCGTTGTCCGTCCGGGCAAAGTGCGCCTCTTGGATCGCATCGGTGCGGTGGCGGACCAAAGGAAAGTCCGCGTCTTTGCCGTTGGCGGCTATGTGCGGGATTTTCTTCTGGGCAACCCGTGCAAGGATATTGATTTCTTGGTGCTCGGCGATGTAATCGAGTTCACACAGGAGGTTTGCCGCGAACTCAAAGTCAAACGCCCTATCGTTTTTGAGAAATTCACCACAGCCATGATTCCCTATCGCGGCTGGCGGCTCGATTTTGTGGGCGCTCGTAAAGAGAAGTATCATCCCGACTCGCGCAAGCCGGATGTCAAAGCGGCGTCTCTGGAAGAAGATCTTTCTCGGCGCGATTTCACCGTCAATGCGCTCACTATCGCGCTGAACAAGGACAACTTCGGGCAACTGATTGACCTCCTGGGCGGAATGAAGGACTTGGAAAACAAGATATTGCGCACGCCTCTGGAACCGGAAACCACCTTCTCGGAAGACCCCTTGCGCATTCTGAGAGCCATTCGCTTTGCGGCTCAACTCGATTTCGGCATCGAACGTGGTACGCTGGATGCGATTTCCACCATGCGCGAGCGTCTTTCCATCATCAGTCAAGAACGTATTACGGACGAGCTCTGGAAGATTCTCTCGTTTCCCAAGCCTTCGGTTGGGCTTCGCCTGCTCTATGTCACGCAAGTTATGGATGTGATTCTGCCTGAACTCGGCGCTCTGGCGGGAACGGCGCAGAAGGGCAAATATCATCACAAGAATGTCTTGGAACACACCTTCACGGTGGTGGACAATGTTGCCGTGATGACCCTGGATCCCGTCGTGCGATTCGCCGCACTCCTGCATGACATCGCCAAACCGAAGGTGAAACGCTTCGACAAAGAGGCGGGTTGGACTTTTCATGGTCATGAAGACTTGGGTGCGCGAATGACTCGCGTAATCGCGCGTCGCATGCGTCTGCCGAGCGAGGTCGGGGACAAGGCAGCCAAGCTCGTGCGGCTGCATATGCGTCCGATCAATTTGACCAATGAGGGAGTGACCGACAGTGCGCTGCGACGACTCATCGTCGAGGCAGGCGAAGACCGTGAGGATTTGCTCATGCTCTGCCGTGCCGACATTACTTCCGCCAATCCCAAGAAAGTCGCGCAATATCTTGCAGATTTTGACAGTATGACGGCCCGAATGGCCGAGGTGATGGAAAAGGACCAGCTCCGGGCCTTTCAGTCACCGGTTCGTGGGGAGGAAATCATGGAATTGTGCAACCTAAAGCCCGGTCCCTTAGTCGGAAAGTTAAAGAGGGCTATCGAAGAAGCGATTCTCGATGGTGCTATCCCGAATGAGCACGACGCAGCACGCGCTTACCTATTGGAAATTAAGGACAAAGCCATCAGGGGAGCGCAGGCGGCAAATCGCCGTGCCTCTTCGCACATCGCGCAAGAACTCCGAAAAGGCTCCAGAAAAGAGAAGACAGAGGAGGAGAAGAAATGAAAATCCGCATCGGGCTTCTGTGCATTGTCTTTTTGCTCTTTGCCACCCTACCTTTGTTGATCCACCTGGGCCAGCCCCTCAGGGCCTTTAATATTATGGTCACGCCCAATTTTACCTCGGCGATGGCGGGGTTTGGCTATATCTATTCTTCCTATCTGGTCGTCGTGGCGCTGGAAATCTGGTTTGTCATGCGCAGTGACCTGATCCAGCGGGCGCGGCAGGCGAAGGGTTTGGTCTTCGGGTTCTACCGGGCCGTAGTTCTGTACAACCTCCGTGATGATGAAGCTACCCGGCGTGCCGACCACCGGATCACCAGAGTCCTGGCTGGACTGGGGATTCCCCTCGCTTGTCTTCTCCACGGCTATGTAGGCTTCCTGTTCGGATCGCTCAAGGCCAACCCATGGTGGTCCACACCGCTCATGTTCGTGATCTTCATCTTTTCTGCCATCGTCTCTGGAATTTCTATTCTCATCTTCCACTATTTCATCGTCTCGG
>JAZDIW010000029.1:0-3955 GCA_043804575.1 bacterium | reverse complement strand
CGGGCACCGGCCCCATGTGACAGTCGATGCAGTTGGCCAACGTAGCGTGCGGCGAGCTTAGCAAGGTGTACCCGAAGTCAATACCGTTGATCCCCTCCAGCATTACGCCGCCCAACAAGTAGTGCGGTGTGATCCCGGTATCTTCCGGCGCGACAAAGGTGGCACGCGCCCAGCCCTGTGCATCCGTATTTGCGGTCGTGTCGGCGTCCGTGCCGGCGAAATGGCCGTCATCCGCGCTGAATCGCACCGCCACTCCTGCGCCGTTGCGACCCGACTCGGAGAGCACATGCGCCTCGATCTCCAAGGACTGGGACGGTGCAAGGGACGACCTCGAGACCCGCACAGAATCAAAGTAAAGAAGTTCCCCTTGTCCGGTCGAAGTGGGAGCGAGATCTCCTTTCTGCTGGCATCCCAGCCAGACCCCAAGACTGACCAGCACCGCCATCAGAATCCCAAGACCGATAGAAAGCCGGGTTCTCATGCGACATCCTCCTCCACCCTTATCCGTTCATCTCCTTCAGCTTGTACAGCAAGGAGCGACGAGAAATCTCGAGCAACTTGGCCGCTCGCGTCCGATTGTTCCCCGTTTGTTTCAACGCACGCTGAATCAGTTCCCGTTCAACGGAGGGAACGAGCGTTTTCAGAGTCTTCTTTATGGAAAGACAATTCTCCGGCACATGGACCTCGAATTCTTCCGCCGTTCGCTTGAGTTCGGGCGGCAAGACATGAGGCGTTATCGTCTTGGAATCCGACAGAACCACCCCGCGTTCCACGATATTCTCCAGCTCTCGTACATTGCCGGGCCAGGAATATTGCAGCAGAAGTTGCAGCGCTTCCGGCGCCACATCCATCACCCCGCCTTCCCCCGCATATTTGCGCAGGAAATGGTACGCAAGAAGCGGAATATCCTCCGGCCGTTCCCGCAGCGGAGGCAAAGTAACCGGAATGATGTTCAGGCGATAGAACAAATCCTCTCGAAAACGCCCCTCCCGCACTTCCCGCATGAGGTCCTTGGAAGTCGCCGCAATCACGCGCGCATCAATGGCAATCTCGGACGTATCGCCGATTCGGCGAATCGTGTGCTCCTGTAATACCCGCAAGAGTTTCACTTGAAGACCGAGCGGAAGCTCGCCAATCTCATCGAGAAGAATTGTCCCGCCGTCCGCTTCTTCGAACAGACCCTTTTTCGTCCGCACGGCGCCGGTGAACGAACCCTTCATATGGCCGAAGAGTTCGGATTCGAGAAGGGTTTCCGGGATGGCCGCACAGTTCACCGTCACGAAGGCATGGTTTCGCAAGGGACTGTGCTGATGGATGGCCTTGGCAATCATCTCCTTGCCCGTACCCGATTCGCCGCAGAGCAGCACGGTGCTTTTGAAGGGCGCAATGCGCTGAACCTTTCCGAAGACTTCCCGCATGACCCGCGACTTCCCAATGATGTTCTCAAAGGTGTATTTTCGACGGACTTCCTCGCGCAGCCGCTCATTTTCCCGCTTCAGCCGGCCCTGTTCCAGGGCCTTTCGAACCGTCAAATTCAGCGTGTCCGGAGTCAGCGTCTCCTTGGTGATGTAGTCGAACGCTCCGCTCTTGATGGCTTCCACCGCAGACTGCACCAGACCATAGGCGGTCATCATCACAATCTGCGTTTCGGTCGAAAGATTCTTAAACTGCTTTAGAATCTCGAGGCCATCGATACCGGGAAGCCTCAAATCAAGAAGGACAAGGTCAAACTCCTCTTCCGTGAACATATCCAGAGCAGCTTGTCCGTCCGGAGCCGTTCGAACCGCAAATCCCTTCTCTTCAAGCTGGATTGCGAGGTAGTCTCGATAGTCGCCTTCGTCCTCGACGACAAGGATTCTTTCTTTAGGCATGAGCCGAATTGCGGATGGATATTTCTTTTGCGATGGATGGTCAGTTTTCTTTCGTGCAAGGCCTATGCCAGCCGTTGCGCCTCTGCATTTGTCTTAGAATGCGCAAGGAGTTGCGGGCACCCGAGGCCGAGCCTGCCGCAAGATCCTGCAATTTCGTTCATACCGTCCGGCGCAATTTTCCTCATGGTCCGGGCCGAGAAAACAACCCTCGAAAAGAGAATCCGTGAAAACGAGACGAAGATGATCTCACAAGAAAAGAAAACGGAAGAAATCGCGAGCGAATATCCTATCACTCTCCATAGCAGCCCTGCAAAAAGAGAAAAAAACGAACCCACCTGCGTGGGTTCGCATAGTGCCGGCAACATGGGCCAAATCTTGTTTGCCCAAGTGCGGCGCTCATATCCGCGCGCGATTACTGCACGCCGTCCGGGCTGCCGGTCAGAACGGTTCCGCCGTTGTCCAAACAGGTGACCGTAAGCGCATAGGTGGTTGGCACAGCCGCTCCGTTATAGGCATAGGCAAAGGTTCCCGGCGCGAAGTTCTGACCTGTCGGCAAGGTCATGTACGGATTGCCATTCGGATCCACCAGCACCGTCGGGGCCGTCGCCAAAGTCATTGCCGCCGGGTAATCCGCATTGTCAATCTCAAACATCGCCAATGCTTGCCGGAAGTTGTCAAGGTCAGACCGTGCCGCCGCTACGCGGGCGCGGTCCTGAGCCCCGATGAAACGCGGAACGGCAATGGCCGCCAGAATGCCGATGATTACCACGACCACCAGCAACTCAATCAGTGTGAAACCGCGCTGGGCTTTCTTTTCATGCAGACGCCGAAACATAGGACACCTCCAGTAGTAGGGTTTATATTTGAGCAATTGGTTTGTTCTGCCTGTAGAAGGTGGCAAGCCTCATGCCAAACCTCCGGCGGCAAACTTACTCCGCCATTCTCATGGACTTACACGCCATTTGGGCCTCTTGGTGTGTGGATTTGGGCAGGCAAGAAGGTCGCACCTTGCAAACGGAGTTGCAAATCGCAACCCTTCGCACCGACTTGCTTTATCAATTCCTCTCGGGCGGCTCAATGCCATAGCGCTGCAGCTTCCGATAGATGGTGGAGGGGTCAATACCCAAAATCTCGGAGGCGCGCCGCTTCTGCCAGCCCGTCTCTTGCAGCACTTGCACCATATAGTCTCTCTCGACCTCTTCCAAAGTCAGGCAAGGCTGCGAAGGTTGCCACCGAAAACTGCTGCTCTCCGACGCATGGATCTTCCCCGGTAGGGTGTCCGGCATTACCTGGTCCGACTCGGTCAGAATCACGGCGCGCTCAATCGTATTCTCAAGCTCTCGCACATTGCCCGGCCACGGATAGGCCAAGAGCAGCTTCATGGCTTCCGGTGAGACTCGCTTGAGCGCCAGCCCGTTTCGCTTGCAGGTGCGTTCCAGGAAGAAGCTCACCAGAGCCGGAATGTCCTCTTCCCTCTCGCGCAGAGGAGTCAAATGAATCGGAATCACGGCCAGGCGATAGTAAAGGTCCGAACGAAATTCGCCACTCTTCTGCTTCTTCTCGATATCCGCATTCGTCGCCGCAATCACCCGTACATCCACTTTCACGGGCTTCGTCGCTCCAATCGGCAGAATCTCGCGCTCCTGCAAGGCTCGCAAGAGTTTGACCTGCAGAGCCGGACTCATCTCCGCGATTTCATCCAGGAAAAGCGTCCCTTTCGAGGCCACCTTGAAGAGCCCCTCTTTGTCGCGCACGGCACCCGTAAAACTCCCCCTCATATGGCCGAAGAGCTCGCTCTCCAATAGAGTATCGGGCAGCGCTCCGCAGTTAATCGTGACGAACGGAGCCTCGCTGCGCAAGGAATAGGCATGGAGCGCTTGGGCGATGAGTTCTTTGCCCGTTCCCGAGTCGCCGGTAATCAGAATCGTCGCATCCGAGGGTCCGATGCGCTTGACCAGCTCGAGAATCTTCTGCATCGGCGGCGATTCGGCGATAATCTGCAGGTTGTCCGCTCGATGCCCCAACTGTTCGCGCAGCGATTGATTCTCGCGGCGCAAATGGAGCTGTTCGCAGGTCTTGGCAAC
>JAZDIW010000028.1:0-8959 GCA_043804575.1 bacterium | reverse complement strand
TGCCCGGGGTGAGTCGGCAATCCCGTTGAAGGCCCGCCTCGCTGAACATCCACGATGACACAGGGCGCTTCCACCATGCATGCAAAGCCGATGTTTTCCTGTTTCAAACTGAATCCCGGACCCGAGGTGGCCGTCATGGATTTGACACCGGCAAGAGAAGCCCCGATAATCGCGCCCATCGCCGCAATTTCATCCTCCATCTGGATGAAAGTGCCTCCCTCTTCCGGGAGCCGCTTGGACATTACAGAAGCAATTTCGGAAGATGGCGTAATGGGATAACCCGCGAAAAAGCGACACCCTGCCGCAAGAGCCGCCTCTGCCGCAACTTCATTGCCTGTCCAGAAGACTGCCTTTGCCATTCTACACCTCCTTTGCCTTCGCCGCCTTGGGTGCGGCATAGACCAAAAGCGCAAAGTCCGGGCATTCATGCTCGCAGAGGAAACAGGCGATGCACGCGTCAATATCTTTCACGCGAGCTATGGCGCCTTCCCATCGGTCAATCGCGTCCACCATCTCGAGAACATCCTTCGGACAGATCTCGACGCAAAGGGTGCATCCCTTACAAAGTATCTCGTCTATGGCAATCGCATGACCGGTCTTTTCGCTCTTCACGAGAACGACCGGATCTGCGGAACTCGCTGACATCTATCTCTCCATCTTAAAATTCATATAGTATACCCCTTTTCCCCGACAAAATCAAGCCTTTCAATCCACTTCTTTCTCTCTGACATGACCCTATAAGACACGAAACATTTCCCGACATGGTCATCGCAAGGATTTGATGATATTGAATAATAATCGGGTGAGGTCTGCTAAAACGGGATATAGAGAGTTTATATGTGGCCTAACTGAGGAAAATCCGATATTTTATCTGTTCACTTGCTTGGTTCTCAATACTGAGAAGGCGGACATCCCTCCAAAAGAGCCATTCTTATCTCTTAAGCACTTTCTCTAAGGTCGCGCCTATATCTGCCGGTGAATCGGCGACATGAATTCCGGCAGCCTTGAGCGCTGCAATCTTCTCGGCAGCGGTCCCTTTGCCACCTGCGATAATCGCTCCGGCGTGCCCCATCCGGCGGCCCGGAGGGGCTGTGCGGCCTGCTATGAAGGCTACAACGGCCTTTTTGAAATTGGCTTTGATGTAGTCCGCTGCGGCCTCCTCGGCCGTTCCGCCGATTTCACCGATAAGAACCACAGAATCTGTGTCGTGATCGTCATTGAATAGCCTGAGGAGGTCAACGAAGGTCGAGCCGTTGATGGCGTCACCGCCAATGCCGACGCAGGTGGATTGGCCGATGCCGCGGTCGGAAAGCTGATTTACCGCCTCGTAGGTCAGCGTCCCCGAGCGCGAAATGACCCCGCAGCGGCCCGGCTTGTGAATGAATCCGGGCATGATGCCAACTTTCGCCTGTCCGGGAGTGATAACGCCGGGGCAGTTCCCTCCGACCATCCGCGACCCGGACCGATTGAGCGCTTCCTTGACGACAATCATGTCCTTGACCGGAATGCCCTCGGTGATGGTGACGATGACGGGTATTCCCGCGTCAATCGCCTCCAAAATGGCATCCGCCGCAAATGCCGGCGGGACGAAAATAACCGTGGCATTCGCACTGGTCTCGCGGACAGCTTGTTCGACGGTGTTGAAGACAGGCACTTTGTCTTGCCATTTCGTCCCCCCTTTGCCCGGGGTGACACCGGCCACGACCTTTGTGCCGTATTCGATCATCTGCTCTGTGTGAAAAGTACCCTCTCCACCCGTAATTCCCTGCACGAGAAGGAGAGTTTTTGAGTTGACTAAGATAGACATTAGGTGCGTTATCCGTGATTATTCTCTAATTTGAAATAGCAAAAATTTCTTTCCCCTCGCGAGTCGCTTTCCCTATGACTTTGAGACTGCCGCGACCGCCTTCTTCGCAGCATCGGCCAAGTCGTGCGCGACGATGAATTTCAGAGGCGATTCTTCGAGCATCTTTGCTGCCGCATCAGCGTTGGTGCCTTCAAGACGCACAACGACCGGCAAGTTCGACTTCACTTTGGATATCGCTTCAATGACGCCCATCGCCACACGATCGCAGCGGACAATGCCGCCGAAGATATTGATAAGAACCGCTTTGACATTCGGATCCTGAAGCACGATGCGAAAGCCATTTTCCACGGTTTCAGCGGACGCGCCGCCGCCGACATCGAGGAAATTCGCGGGTTCGCCGCCATGCAGCTTGATGATATCCATTGTCGCCATCGCAAGCCCCGCGCCATTCACCATGCATCCGACATTTCCGTTTAGCTTGACATAGTTCAAATCATATTTCGAGGCTTCGACTTCGGCGGGCTCTTCTTCCGAGAGGTCACGCATCTCGACCAAATCGGGATGACGGAAGAGTGCGTTATCATCGAAGTTGATTTTCGCGTCGAGAGCCAGAACCTTGCCATCTTTCGTTACAACGAGCGGATTGATTTCGGCAAGGCTCGCATCCACGGCTTCATACGCTCGATACAGGCCGGTCAGGAATTTCACGCCCGCTTTGAAGGCATCTCCGCTCAGCCCAAGGGCAAATGCGAGCTTTCGAGCCTGAAAAGGCTGAAAACCTGCAATAGGGTCAATGGCAGCTTTCACGATCTTCTCGGGTGCCTCCGCAGCCACTTTCTCGATCTCGACGCCTCCCTCTGTGGACACCATGAAGGTATTGCGAAAAGTGGCGCGGTCGAGAACAATACCTGCGTAGAGCTCGCGCGCAATCGCCATTCCTTCTTCCACGAGCAAGCGTTGCACCGTCTTCCCTTGCGGTCCCGTTTGGTGCGTGACGAGATTCATGCCGAGCATTTTGCCCGCAAGCTCGCGCACCTCCGCCTCGGAATTGGCGAGCTTAATGCCTCCACCCTTCCCTCGTCCACCGGCATGAATTTGCGCTTTCACGACGACCGGCCAGCTTCCCAAAGAACGCGCCACCTTTACCGCTTCGTCCACGGAGAAAGCAACGCCTCCTCGCGGCACCGCCACATCGAATCGGCGCAGGATTTCTTTCCCCTGGTGTTCATGAATTTTCATTGTTGATTTTGTATCCCTTCGGCACTAGCCAACACGCTCCTGCGTGTTGGATGAATTCATGGATTCGCGAGCCTACCGGACGGTTGGTGTGCATTCCGATGCGTCAAGGTGAAGCAACACGCAGGAGCGTGTTGCCTAGTACGGCACAAATACTCATTGTATTCTCGGGTCCGCTGCAAGCAGCCAACACTGCATTCAGACTCTATTTAGGAACAATCAGCGTTCCCGCCTTGCCATCCAGAGCCAGCGGCAAGTTTTCGAGAGCACAAATGACCACGCGCTCGCCGCCGCTTTCCAAGAAGGTGATGGCAGCCTCAATCTTCGGCCCCATGCTTCCTGCGGGGAAATGTCCCTGGGATGCGAAGGCTTTTGCCTCGGATACCGTGATTCTGTTCAAATCGCGCTGATTCGGCTTCCCGAAATTCAGCGCCACTTTGTCCGTGGCGGTGAGAATACAGAGCTCTTCTGCCCCGATATCTCTTGCCAGCACCGCAGAGGCGCGGTCTTTGTCAACGACGGCATCCACACCTTCGTACCATCCATCCGCTTCGCGATAAACGGGCACTCCTCCGCCGCCCGCGGCAATGACAATCGTTCCTGAAGAGATAAGCTGCCTTATGGCGGCACGATTGATGATTTCGAGCGGAATCGGCGAGCCGACAACTCGGCGCCAGCCGCGGTCACCATCCGCTTTGACCTGACAGCCTGATTCGGCGGCCAAACGCTTCGCTTCCTTTTCTGTGTAGAATTGCCCGATGAACTTCGTGGGATTCTTCAGATTAGGGTCGTCTTTGTCCACCACCACCTGCGTCACAATGGAAACAACATCGTGCCGGAGGCCGGCCTTCAGAAGGACATTCTGCAGACATTGCTCAATCATGTAGCCCATGCCGCCCTCGGTATCCGCAACGATGATTCCGAGAGGTAAAATGGGCGCTTTTCCTCTTGCCAATTCGACGCGCAAGAGCGCATTACCGACCTGCGGCCCATTTCCATGAGTAATCACGAGGCGATAATCACGGCGAACCAGCTCAATCACACCTCGCAGCGCCTCACGCGTATGACTGAATTGATTCGCAATCGTGTCGGAGACACCGGGTTTGGAGATCGCGTTGCCTCCAAGGGCAACGACGGCTGTGCGCTGCTTGTTCATCGCCGGCGACTTTTTCTCGAGGATTCTTTATGTGGCAGTCTGTTCAAGAATACGCCAAGTACGTCCGATAGGTCGGGCTTGCCGATCTCCTGCAGGCTATACGTCACATGCACGCTCGGCACTTTGATATCCATAATGCGACGAAGATCCACAGGCGTTCCTATGACGACGACCTCGGGCTTGACGCGCGCAATGGTCGCTTCAAGTTCCCTTATTTGCTGCTGGTCATAACCGATGGCGGGAAGGAGAGGACCAATATCCGGATAGATCTCGAATATCTTCTTGATTGAACCGGAAGCATAGGGTCGCGGATCGATGAATTCAGCGGCACCGAATTTCGTGGCGGCCACCGTCCCGGCGCCATAGCTCATTTCCCCATGGGTCAGAGTCGGCCCGTCCTCAATCACGAGAGCTCTCTTTCCGCGAATCTTCTGATGATCTTCGACATGAATCGGCGAGGCGGCTTCAATGACGACGGCTTCGGGATTGACCAATTGAACGGACTGTCTCACATCATCCACATCCTCGGGAGAAGCGGTATCAATCTTATTGATGATCACGACATCGGCAAGCAACAGATTCGCCTCTCCGGGATGATAAGTCAGCTCATCGCCCGCGCGATGTGGGTCGGCAACCACGATAAAGAGGTCAGGCTTGTAGAAGGGCATGTCATTGTTCCCACCATCCCATAGGATGATGTCCGCCTCTTTCTCCGCCGCCTGCAGAATCGCCTGATAATCCACACCCGCGAAGACCACGCGGCCCTGCTGGATGTGGGGTTCATACTCCTCCATTTCTTCGATCGTGCACTTGTTGCTTTGGAGATCTCGGAGCGTGGCGAAGCGCTGCACAGCCTGTTTTGCCAAATCTCCGTAGGGCATGGGATGGCGAACCACAACGACCCGTTTGCCCACCTCCCTCAGAAGAGTCGCGACTTTGCGCGTGGTTTGCGATTTTCCCGCACCCGTGCGAACGGCGCAAACAGCCACGACCGGCTTCTTGCTCGCCAGCATGGTTTGACGACTTCCCAATAATCGGAAGGAAGCGCCCGATGCGATGACGCGCGATGCCCAGTGCATGACATGTTCGTGGGAGACATCGCTATAGGAGAAGACCACTTCATCAACACCCAGTCCCGCAATGAGTTTCGGCAAATCGCTCTCGGGATAAATAGGAATGCCGCGCGGATAAAGTTTTCCGGCGAGCGCAGGTGGGTATTTCCTGCCCGTGATATTGGGAATTTGCGTGGCGGTGAAAGCAACAACTTCGTAAGCCGCATTGTCACGGTAAACGAGATTGAAGTTATGAAAATCGCGCCCCGCCGCGCCTTGAATAATCGTGCGAATTCGTGCCATAATGAGATTGTTCCAAAAGTGAAAGGTTGTCGCGGTCTCTTATTCGATGCCTGCAAGCGCAGATACTTCAACAAAACGCGAATGAGAAGGGCTTTGTGAAGATTTTCGCATGAGCCCAAGTCCAAAAATGAAAAGGGGCGTCTTGCCGCCCCTCACGGTAGGGTAAGGCGGAATCAGTCACACGAACAGAACCGCCAGTAAAATAGGCAATATTTATCGAAAAATCAACCCCCCTTTCTCTATTCGAGATGTCTAAGATTCATCATCTTCTTGCAATCGCCACCGCCCGCTTGGCTTTCTCAATGCGCGTGTCACCTTGTGCAAGAGCCTCCAAATAGACGACATAAATACCGACGGGGAGCTCTCGCCCTTGGTCGTCCCGACCGTCCCAGAGCTTCTCACCCGTTTGACCCACAAGCTCGTTATTGGCAAGCCATCTCACTTTTCGACCGCGAACATCGAAAATTTTCAAATCAAGCCGGGAATTCGAATAGCGCAGATGATAGCGCAGAAAAGCGATATCCTCAAATCCGTCGCCGTCGGGAGAGAAGGGATTGGGCTCGATAGTGAGAATGCTCGCACTGGCCGATGCAGGCGCATAGAACTGGCTATTCCGTCTGCCGGGTGTGCTGCCCGCCGGATCCACGCTCGAGGCCCAATTCATCGGCTCATTACTCGCGCTCGCGGGCGAAATTCGCTCCAGGGAAATCCCGTCTTCGTCTCTGCCCCAGTCCGGATCATAGTTCACTTGGTCAATCCGTTGACCGTTTGCATCCCAGAGCACAAGGGACTCCCCCGTGTTGTTCAGTGCCGGACTTCCCTCTCCCCACACAACAACGGCAACTGTCTTGGACAGAGACTCCAGAAAGATTGCGGAATCAGCGGCAAGAATTAGAAAAGCACCGGCATCAAGTCGAAGGCCGGTAAAAGTGAAGCGCTTGCTTGTATCGGTCAATCCCAAGGCGTCAGAAAACTGCCAGCCGCCAATATTCAATGGATACAAACTCGTGTGATAGAATTCGACCCATTCGCTGCGACCCGCGAGCGGCCGATATTGTATCTCGTTGATGACCAGGCCAATCTGTTCGGGCGAGATATTTTGCTGAAGCAAGCGGCTGTCATTCGATGAATCATCATCGTCCACTTCGAGTTCAGCCAAGAAAGCGCGCGGGCCTTCCTCAGCTATGGGAACGACGACCATCTCCACGGATGAATCTCCCGGTGAAAGGGCATTGATTGCCCTTTGCTCGAACTTCTCCGCAGCTTCGAAGGTTCCAGAAATGTCCTCGTCGAAGTAGAACGAGAGGGCCGTGCTTGGCATAGGCCTTAAACCATCGTTTCGAATCTTGGCAAAGAGTTGAAACGAGCTTCCGATCGGCGGTTCCTCGGGTTCGCTCCAGAACTCAGCCAATGACAAATCATGGAGAGGCGGCGACACCGTATTCCAAGCTCCCGGAGAGCCCTTCAATCTTCGGGCGTTGGCCCAATTCGTTGTCGTATCCCCTCCCCAAGGGACAATTTTCTCGTCGGAGTAGCCCTCTTCGTTATCCAGAGTGTAGGTATACTGCGAAACCGTGTGTCCGCTCGCATTAATTAACGATACCGTCTCGGCAACACTATTGGAAAGACCGCGATCACCAAAAGTATTGTTGCTGATCGTCAGGACAAGTGCCGAACCAGGTATCATGCCGTCATAGGTGTCGCTTTCATAGGTAAAGTACCCCGGATCAAGAATCAGACCGAATTGTCCGGGGGCAAGAAACAAACCCTGCTCAAGAGGTCTGAGCGAATCTTCGCTGGTTCCATCCGAGATCATCCAACGAGAGAGGTTGATCGCAACACTATCCGTGTTGTAGATTTCGATAAACTCGTCGGCGTTCTCGTTGCCATAGGGGTTGAACATGATCTCGGTAAGAACAACTTGTGCAGGGCTGGTGCCGCCTCCAAAGAGCAACGAAACGATGAAGGTGAATGTGAAAAAGATTCGGTCAAAAGGCATTTTCAAAATGCTCGATTTTTGTCTCATGTCCTTCACGCCAGACCGAAATGACATCGAAACGAATCGCCGTCGGCTCGTCTCTCCTGCCTCGCAGATAAGCCTGCGCAAGCGCACGAAGCTTTCTCTGTTTGTGAGTTCCCACTCGCAACTCAGGCCCCATCGCGGATGACTTCGAGCCGGACTTGACTTCCACAAAGACGACCTCACGATTCTTTGCGGCGACGATATCTATCTCGCCCATTCGTACGCGCCAGTTTCGAGCCAGAATCTTGTAGCCACGGTGGCGCAAATAGTGAACGGCCTTTCCTTCACCCCAGCGACCCACCGACTCGCGAGGCGCGGAGGAGAGCTTCTTTCTCCACAAAGAGGTAAGCCAAGTGATGAGTCGCATTATCTTGGTGGAAGAACGCCGCGGAAGGTTTTTCGATGGATTGGTGTCGGACCCAACCGCGCCAGGGCTTGCAGATGCTCTCGGGTCGGATAGCCTTTGTGCCGGGCAAAACCGTAGCCCGGGAATTCGTCTTCGTATTGGAGCATACGATGGTCTCTCGTAACCTTTGCAACAATCGAAGCCGCGGCAATCGTGTGAACCTTCGCGTCTCCCTTGACAATTGCCTGGGACGGCACGGACCCCGGCAGAGCGTAGAGGCCGTCCACGAGGACAATATCCGGCGTCGTTGACAACAAACTGACCGCTCTTGTCATGGCGAGCAGCGAGGCCTGCAAGATATTCAATACATCAATTTCCTCCGAGGAAGCCTCTCCGGTGGCGACATACGCTACTTGCATGATTTCTCCAAAGAGCTTCTCCCTGCGTGCGGCACTCAAACGCTTGGAGTCCGTGATGCCCGCAATCGGAGGCCACTCGGAGAAAATGACGGCAGCGGCAACGACGGGACCGGCTAAGGGCCCACGACCCGCTTCATCCACGCCACAGACAGTTCGATAACCGCGCGCGAAATAGTATTGTTCGACACGCCTGCTTGCCGGGCAATCATCCAAGTGAGAAACGGCCATAGTGATCATATCTGCAGAAAGCTCCGTTTTCAATATAGCAATTTCGACCTGCACTGTCAATTCGTCGGCAAACGCCATTGATGCGCGAGGTTCGATTTTCGCCAGGATGCGATTTCGACAGTCTCACCGTTCGAGACGCAGAGCAGTGTGCCTTGTTCTCCTGTTACATAGTAAGGAGTACCATTCTCCTGCAATCGTCGAATCACACTTTCCGATGGGTGTCCGTGTGCATTGTTGCGCCCGGCTGTGATAATGGCAAGTTGTGGCCGAACAGTGTTCAAGAACGCGGCGCTGCTCGAACCCGCGCCGCCGTGATGAGCTACCTTCAGGAGGCCGCTTTCGAGGAAGTCTTCCCAAGGAAGGAGTCTCTGTTCCGCTGCGCTGTCAAT
>JAZDIW010000027.1:0-10172 GCA_043804575.1 bacterium | reverse complement strand
TCCACCGCGCACACCCGCCTCGATCTCGTGGCCACCCAGCGGAACCGGCCCACCACCGACGTGGACTTCAGCGTCACCGGCCTCCAGAACTGCCTCATCGACATCCACGGCTGGCTGTCGCACCGTGGCCGTCCGGTTCTGCTCCGGCCGCAGAAGGTCATCGTCAACCCGGGCGACCTGTTCACCGCCCGCGAGGTGCTCCAGTCCGAGTACAAGCCGGACAGCTTCGCAAGAGAGCGCTGATCCCGGCTGTTTATTACACCGAGCACGGTGAGGTGCGTCATCTGGCGATGGACAGTCACGAGTTTTCGCGAATAATTTCCCGCGACGCACCGCTGATCCATTTGCGCTTTGGTCGAGAGGAATTGCCGTGCATCGTTCGGGAGATTCAGCGCCATCCTGTCAGTGAGCGGGTTCTTCATGTGGACTTTTTCGGGGTGGAGCGCGGGCACAAACTTCGCATGAAAGTGCCGCTGCGGCTCACGGGCACGCCGGAAGGCGTGAAACAAGGCGGCATTCTCGAGCATTCCTTTCGCGAAATCGAGATCGAGTGCCTCCCGCGCCATTTGCCGTCGCATTTGGAAGTGGACATTTCTCAGTTGACGATTGGCGATTCGGTGCGCATCGAGAATCTCTCGTTCGAGAATATCGCGCTTCTTGACGACGCTCATACCGTCGTGGCTCATGTGGCGCACCCGAAACTGGAGGTCCCGGCGGTAAAGGTCGAGGTGGCCGAGGCCGAGCCCACGGAACCGGAGGTCATCAAGGCGCGCCGCGCCGAAGAGGACGAAGAAAAGTCCAAAGAAAAGTCCAAAGAGAAGTAAGTCCATGCCTCTGCTTGCGGGTCTCGGCAATCCAGGCAGAGCCTATCGGGATACGCCCCACAATATCGGATTTGCGGTCGTGGAGGTTCTGGCCGCGCGCGCCGGAGCGGAATGGAGGCGTGGGCGAGGGCGGTCGCGAGTGGCCAAAGCTCTCTACGCCACGCCGCCGGTGGTCTTTCTCAAACCCTACGCCTACATGAACCGTTCGGGTGCGCCGATTGAGGCCGCGCTCAAGCGGTATGGAATACCGCCGTCCGAGCTCTTCGTGATCTGCGATGATGTGAATTTGCCCCTCGGACAACTCCGGATGCGCCTCTCCGGTT
Source organism: bacterium (assembly GCA_043804575.1). Lineage (GTDB taxonomy): Bacteria > Electryoneota > RPQS01 > RPQS01 > DYHQ01 > JAZDIW01. The sequence goes on along the minus strand of JAZDIW010000027.1, from coordinate 9,025 downwards.
CGGCAGGGGGGCACAAGGGTCTCCTGTCTATCCTGGAGGAGTTGGAAACGGAGGCGTTCGCCAGGTTGCGCATTGGCGTGGGAGGGGGAGACCCCGGGGCGGATTTGGCCGCCTATGTTCTTCGCAAATTTGCGCCGGCGCTTCGGGATCGAGTCCGGCAAGTCATTGACCGCGCCGCGGATGCCGCAGAGTGCTTTCTTCGAGAGGGCGGCGAGCGGGCCATGAATCAGTTCAACCGAGATTGGGAAGAAACCAAACCGTTATAGAAAACCCTCCCGGCACAAAATGGCAGGCCGGGCAATAAGACCAAAGGGAGTCAGAGATGAGTATGCGAACCTATGAGGGTGTTCTGGTCCTCGACACCGGACTGGACCCCGAGAAACTCAAAGAGCAACTGGAGAAATGCCAAGAGCAGATTCTCCATTTCGGAGGCCTCATCCGCAGGTGGGACATCTGGGGGAAGAAGCGACTGGCCTATGAAATTCAACACAGGCAGTATGGCTACTATGCCGCGGTGGTTTTCGATGTCGAACCCGCGGCGGTGAAACCCCTGGACCGATACCTGCGTATGAACGGCCACATCCTGCGTCATCTGATTGTTGTCGTGGAGCGGCATCGAATTCCTCCGGTGGAACCCACGGCTCAGCTTCGAATTGAACCGGAAAAACTGGAAGCGGAACCGGTAGCGGCGGTCCCCGAAGAACAAGCGCAGAGCGTCAGCGAGGGACCGAAAGAAGAGTCAGTCACAGAGAAATTGGCGGACGGCGCGACCCGCCAGACGAGCGGTGATTCGGCGCCGTCCGTTCCTACGACCCCGTCATAGTGTTGGCCCGGAAACGCCACAGCGCTTCCGGAGAATGGATGTTCCGCATGCAATGGGGAGCGAATCATGGTTGAGTTAAGAATGCCGGAAATCAACAGCGTGATTATCGCTGGAAATTTGATCAAGGATCCTACCTTCCGTTCCACGACGACAGGCACACCGGTGGCGAATTTCACCATCGCATCCAACCGCAAATTCAAAGACAGCTCGGGGCAAATCAAAGAGGATGTCTGCTTCATTGGTGTCGTCGCGTGGTACAAGCTCGCCGAGAGTTGCTACGAGAATCTGAAGAAAGGCAGTGCCATCCTCGTGGAGGGAGAGCTCCAATCGCGAAGTTGGAAGACCGAGGATGGCTTCAGCCGCAACATCGTGGAAATCAAGGCGCGCCGCATCCAGTTTCTAAGCAAGCGCGAGGTGGGGATAACTGTTCCGATTGGCGAAGAGGAAGAAGCGGAGCGCTTTGACGAAACTCCATGCAGTGAGGCTCCCGCCGCTGAGATGGAACCGGCTCGCAATGAGGAGCATGGACCGAACGGTCGTGTGCCCGGACCGCAGGACCTCGATTTCGGTTACCGGGATTTGAAAATATAGCCGTGTGCTGGCAGAGAGTGGAAGGACGAAAAGCTTATGCAAATCATACTTCGCAAAGATGTAGACAAATTGGGTGGGATAGGGGAGGTCGTGGAGGTGAAGCCCGGCTATGCGCGCAATTTTCTCATTCCGCGCGGCTTGGCGTATGCCGCAACGAAATCGAACCTGGCGAGGCTCACCGAAGAGCGACGCGTGCTGCATTCAAGAGGATTGAAAGAACGGCGCGTCGCGGGAGATTTGGCGGCCAAGCTCGAGGGCATGAAGGTCACCGCCGTCGCGCTCGTGGGGGAAGAAGACCGCATGTTCGGCTCGATCACGAGTCAAGATATTGCCGAACTTCTGCGCGAAAAAGGTGTGGATATGGACCGCCGCAAAATCCACTTGGAGGAACCCATCCGCGCCTTAGGGGAATACGATGTTCCCATCAAACTGCACGCCGATGTCACCACGATGATTAAGGTTGAGGTGGTGAAAGAACAGCCTCAAGAGACTTAGCCTCGTCCTCCGGCTTGTGGAATATCTCACATTCATTTCGACGATTCGGTTTTGCCGCGCGGCCCCAAGGGTAGCCGCGCGTTTTTTTCTTATTAGAACGCACGGTCTTTTCAACGGTCGGGTGAATATGATATACGCAATTCTTTTCTTCCTTCTGGTGGGGGTGCACACCGCCGTGCCTGCGACGGTTTTCGTGGCGCCGCGCGGGGATACTCGGACGGGGCAGGGGACAGCTGAGAATCCCTTCGGGAATCTGCAGGAAGCGATGGACTATGCCGCGGATGGAGATGTCCTTCAGTTGGCACCCGGCCAATATGTTGCCGTTCCCGCCGTCTTTTCCGAGAGCCTTTGTGGCAATTGTCTGGAGCATCGCACACCCGTTCAAGCCACGCGAGGATTTTTGATTGAAGGCAAGAAGCTTCTTATCCAGGGTGCCGGCGCAGACAAAACCATCTTAGTGACCAATGCGGGCTATGGCGTTCTTTTCTTGAACAGTCGAGGCTCGGTGATTGAGGATGTGGCGATTACGGGTGGCGTGCGCGACGCCGACGGCAAAGCGACCGACGCGGGCATTGTCGCCAAATTCTCCACGGTAGAAATTCGCCGCTGCCACATCCGCGACAACACCCATTACATTGACTCGATTGTCGTGGGAATCGGTGGCGTAATGGGCCGCGAGAACTCGGAACTTTGGATTCACGATTGCCGCTTGACGAACAATTCGTGGGACGGCGTGGCACTTTATCGCGGAGCGACGGCGCTCATCTGCGATTGCGTGATTGATTCGGGGCGAGGGGCGGGCATCGGCATCACTTGGGATGCTTCGGCGGTCTGTTTGCGTAATCGAATCTCTCATTATTGGAAAGGCTTGGGCAGTTTCGGCACTTCCACCGTCGTTGCCCGTAACAATGCCGTCTTCGACAATCTCGGCTGGGGAATCATCGCGACGGGCGCAAGCCATCTCATCGCCGAGAACAATGTGGTCACGCGAAACGGAAATTGCGGCATGGCGATTTGGTCGGAAGAATCGCAGGGCCGAATCGTGAACAACATCGTCACCCAGAACGGCTGGCGAAAAGAATGGGTCTGTCCATGCGTGGGATTCTGGAGTGTCGGGAGGGCCGATGATTGGATTATTGGCTACAATGATGTGTGGGGGAATATTGCCGGAGAGTTCCAAGGACCGCTGCCTCAAGAGCGGATGCGGGGTGGCCTCTCCACTGACCCTCACTTCATGGATTCGCTCGATTTTCATCTGATGCTTTCCTCTCCCTGCATAGATACCGGCGACTCTGTCTTGACCGACCCCGACGGTTCCCGCTGCGACATGGGTCTATACGGCGGCCCGAACGCGAGGCGGTAGGCATGATTGCAGCAAATGGAAATCGCATGTATGTGATCGTGTGTCTTGTGCTGCTGCCTGTAGCTGTTTTGTTTTCGTTCGCTCGGCCATGGACCGCAACAGCAGACCACTGGGAAACGGCAGCGGCGATTCGTGCGATCTCGGAAAATATTCTGCGTCCCACAAATCCGATTTTTGACCTGCCAGGAGACACTTCGCCACGTTTCACGCCCTACACAGTTTTCTGGGGAGTGGTCATGAAGTTCACGGGTTTGGGTCTTTTTGTGGTTTTTGGAATCGCCGGAGTCGTAAACTATCTTCTGTTTGTGACAGGGCTTGCACGCCTGGTGAGGAAACAGTTTCAAGACCAATCTCTTCCTCTATTCGCGCTGTTTTCGATGCTTATCGTGTGTGGAACGGGATACCATGAGCCTGACTCCTACCAGTTTGCAGACTTTTTCATCATGTTGCCGCTTGTGGCGAGATTCGCCTATGGAATTTGCTTCCATGCGCTGGCCGCACTGCGTGCCTACCTTGATGAGCGTCGGCCGCGAGATCTTGGCCTCTATGTCATGCTTTCCGCAATCAGCTTCGTGACGCACCCGATTACAGCAGCGTTCGGATTCGTTGCCGCGGCCGCCATGCTGCTTGCGGAAACTGATCTAAGGCGAACGATTCTCTTTCAGGTAGTCCCACTGCTTGCACTCGTCGCGGCTATTGCGTGGCCTTATTTCGATTACTTTGCAGTGCTTATCCGAGGTTCCGTCGTTCCATGGTTTGAGAATCCTATCAAGATCTCTCGGATCTTTGATGCACTCGGACCGGCCATTGTTGGCGTTCCGATCATACTCTATTATGGGTTGAAGAAGCGACTTCTTTTTCTCGCCTATGGGTTCGTATTCTGTTTATTGATTTACATTCTGTGTGGCATGGCGAGGATATCCATCGGGAGTCGATTCATTTGGTTTGCGGCCTTTTTCATGCACTTGGCGATTGCGCAGTATATGCTCGAACACAACCTCCTGCGATGGGGGAACTTGCGTGCGTCACTGCAGAGTCAAGGTCTTGCGTTCGTTTTGATTTGTGCGCTGCTCATGCCCGCACTCTTCTATCGCGCTCGCGAAGTCAAATGGACTATGGGGCTATGGTATGATCCCCCGTTTCATTTGTTTGCTTGCGAGAGTCCCTCACAGCCCTTTTTCTTTTTGGTTGACCGCCTTGGCCCAAGTGATGTGGTGATGGCGACTGACACAACGGGATGGACAATTCCTGCTATAACAGGAGCCAGGGTGATCGCTCAATTGAAAGGCAATCCTCTCATTTCCATGGAGGTCGGCAAGCGACGCTCCGATGCGGCAGCTTTTTTCGGTGCGGTATTGTCCACAGAAGAGCGGCAAAAGCTGCTGCGGGAATATCATGCGACCCATATTCTATTCGATCTCAGGCGAGCAGAGGAACGGGATCCCTCTTTGCTGCGAGACCTGCCTGTTCTCGCTCAAAAAGAGGCGGAGTGCGGAGTCATTGTGCTCTATAAGGTGCCAACATGATTTTCTCCTTTCTTCGCCCATTTTTGTTCCTCGGAGACGCCGAGCGTGCCCATGAACGCGCGCTCAAATTGCTGGAGTATGCACAGCGGCATGCTTGGACGAGGAAAGTTCTGCAGTCGTTATGTCAAGTGCGAGATGAAAGACTCAAGCGGACTGCGGGTGGTCTTGTCTTCCGCAATCCAATTGGCCTTGCTGCCGGGTTTGATAAGAACGGACGGATTGTGCCAGCCGCGCAGGATTTGGGATTTGGTTTCGTCGAAATCGGCACGGTAACGCCGAAGCCTCAAGCCGGCAATCCGAAGCCGCGCCTGTGGCGTTTTCCACGGTATCGTGCGCTGGTCAACGCTCTTGGTTTCCCCGGTGAAGGCGCCGAAGGCGTCGCGCGCCATTTGGAGAAGGCCCGCGCGGTTACTTCCATCTCCGTGGGAGTTAATTTGGGAAAGAATCGCGACACGCCTCTTGACCACGCACATGAAGACCTGCTTGCGGTTCTCGAGATTCTGTACCCTTTCGGGGATTTCTTCGTCGTGAATGTCTCCTCGCCGAATACACCGGGTTTGCGCGAGTTGCAGCAAGCGGAATCACTGACGCGAATCGCCAATTCCCTGCAAGACAAGCTGGCCGCGCTTGGCCCGAAACCCTTGCTCGTGAAGATCGCCCCCGACATCACGCCGCAGGACTTGGAGGACATCGTTCGAGTGGTAACGGCTACTCGGCTGGCAGGACTCGTCGTGGCAAACACGACGACGAATCGGTCCTTGGTGCCACGGGCCGCTTTCCTCGACCGAGGGGGACTCTCCGGCAGGCCTCTCTTCGCCCGAACGCTTGAGCTTGCAACGGAAGCGCGAAAGCTCTTAGGGAGCGAGGCGTTGCTTATCGCCTCGGGCGGAGTCTTCAGTGGCGCCGATGCGGCAAGGCTTCTCGCGGCGGGAGCAGACCTCATTGAAATCTACACAGCCCTTGTCTATCGCGGCCCGCGGTGTGCGGCTCTCATCTGCCGTGAATTGAGCAGACAATCATCAAACCTGAGAGCTTGAATGTAGTTCCTTGGTTTCTCCATTCAATGTTGTTTCGAAGCCCCGTTCGCTTAGGCGTTCGGGGCTTTGCTATGATTGCCGTTCTTATTCGTCTACTCCGAACTACTATAATTACTTGCCTTCGCCAAGGGCGTGTCTTTGAAAAAATCAGAGAAGGAAATGCGGAAAATCATTGATTGTCCGCAAGACAAGTCATAGATTGTAGCAGAGATTGTAGAGAAGGCCAAGGAGTCTTATCAGAGGAGAGAATGGCTGTGATGCGATTCGCTCTAAGCGGAATTTTTGTACTTGGGCTTGCGCTCCTTTTCACCGCAGCCTACGCGCAGATGGATGCAACGACGGCTCCGGTGAAACCGGGACAAGGGATGTTTGATGGTGCCCTGCTGGGGCAATTGGATTGCTCCAACGCGATTCCTGCTTTGTGCCCGGGCAGTGTCAGCGGTCAGAGTGTCGAGCAGCCAAACAATGTTCCATGGTGGCTGTGCGGCTTCATTGATCCGGGTGGCGAGCTGGTCTATGCGATTTCCCTGCAAGCCATCGTCAATATAACCATCACCGTCCTGAACCATGACGAGGGCTGTATCGATGTCTATTTTGTGGAAGCCTGCGATGAGCATCCCTGCATGTGGATTGGATGTCAGACGGGAGACTCGCGCACCGTCAATGATGTTGGGCCCGGGACAGTCTATGTGGTCGTGGATCGCTGGGCGGGTTGTCCCGCCGGTCTCTATGAGTTTCAGCTCCAGTTCGCCTGTGAGCAGCCACCGCCCGCATGCCATTGGGTGCACCGATGCGACCAGGACCTCGGCGGTCATGACTACTATGCCGATGGGGAATGGAATTCGCGCGACGGACTAATCTATCAAATTTACCACGGCGGTTCGTCTCCTGCCGCACCGGATATTGTGGTCTATAAGCCGGAAGATTGCGAAGTCGTTCAGACTTATCAACTCGCCTTCACCAGAGCTCCTCAGCATGGAATCGCCGTGGATACGCGTAGCGGATACATGTGGGTGGCAGGTTGGTGGAATAAGGTCATCTATTATCTCGATGCGGCGGGAAACTTGGTTCACACCTTCGGCGGGCTGCGTCCCTATGCCGGGCTTGCCTATGATCCCGACAATGAACGCCTCTGGGCGGTGACGAACAGCGCGCCGGACGACTATTTGGTGTTCGATGTCCACAATCCGCTGACGCCGACCTTGCTGTGGGGACCCAAACCGGTGCCGTGGCAATGTGGAGGCACTCTCTTCGGAACGAATTTCAATGGCGCAGGCCTTGAGTATAGCCCCTATGCCGACCGAGTCATCTTTATCAATCAAGATGCGGCTGCGCAGGAATGCTTTCTGGATAACCAAGACGGCACGCTGACTCCCCTCGGCTGCTGTCAACTGACGCCGCTGCGATGGCCTTGGGGATGCGCGCTCATTGACGGTGAACTTGGTCAGAAAGGCTCACTCTATCTTTCGAGCCTGGACAATTGGCCCTGCGGCCCTTGGCCTGTGGATGTCTTCGAAACGGTTTGCGATGCACCGCTGCCGGTGGAGCTCGTTTCGTTTCAGGCAACAAGCGGTGACGGTCACATTCTTCTGACATGGCTGACGGCCAGCGAGACGGACAACAACTACTTCAAGATCTACCGCCGGCACTCCAGCGCGGAATGGATCGAAATTGCGCGTGTGCTTTCGAAGGGTGAGGGACCGACCCTGCGCTACTACGAGTATCGGGATAGGTATGTCCGTCCGCAGGAACTCTACGAGTACATGATTGCCGATGTGGACAATGCGGGAGTCGAAACCCGGGCCACGGAGCAGATCCGCCGGGCGCAAGTCGCCCAGACTCTGTCTCCGGCGGAGAATGTTCTCCATCAGAACTTCCCCAATCCCTTCAATCCTCAAACAGTGATTCGATACGATGTGCAAAAGGCCGGACAAGTTCGATTGCGCGCCTTTGATGTGACGGGCCGAGTGGTTGCGAGTCTCCTGGATGAATATGCTTCGCCCGGACACTACAGCGTGACCTTTGACGGAACTGCCTTGCCCTCAGGACTCTATTTTGTCGTGATGGATGCGGGTGATTTTCATGCCGCGATGAAAGTGGTGCTGACAAAATAGGTGCTGCCACATAAGAGCTGCGCACTGACAAGAGCCGTGCTGAGTGCACGGCTTTTTTGTCTCCGGACTCGACCTAAAGAGGACAAAAAGGGGTGGAGGAATCCTCTTTTCTTGCACGCACCCCATGATTCCAATTCAAATCTTACCACAGTGGGCCATTCCCTTCTAATTATGGAAATAATAGCTATTTCGAAATGGAGCCCAACTTGCCGAAGGTTCTACCGCTCGCCGAGAAATTTTTCTCGGCCTGAGAAAAGTCTGGATTTCTTATGCTGTGCGCATTATATTGGAGGCAGCGCATTATTAAAGTTGATAGAAGTCAATCCAATAGATAATTCCTTCAGGAGGTCTATTATGCGGAATATTGTGAAAATTCTATGCATTTATCTCTTTTTCGGGGCATTTGCGGCGAGTGCCTGGGCGGTTCCGCCCATGATCAACTATCAGGGCGCCATCGTAGACAGCAATGGCGTCCCTTTGAATGGGACTTTCACGGCGCGTTTCAGGCTATGGGACGATTCCGTATCCACATCGGGTGTCAATCTGCTTTGGGTCGAGACACAGGGAGTGTTGGCGACCGACGGACTATTTGATGTTCTGCTGGGAAAAGTCACGCCGATTCCACGAACCGTCTTTGACAACGCCAGCGTCTGGCTTGAGGTGGAGGTAAGCGGGCATCCTGCGATGGTTCCGCGCCAGCGAATTGCCACCGTTGCCTATGCCTTCCGCTCCGCTTTCTCCGACACGGCGGCTGTCGCGCTATCCGGAGGCGGTGTGAATTACGCACTGGTCTATACAGTGGCACTAAGCGGAGGTGATTTCACGACCGTTGGCGCTGCAATCGCTGGAATTCCCGGTGGCGTGGGCCCGTACCTCATACGAGTCATGCCGGGATGGTATACCGAACCTGATATTACGATTCCATCGAATGTCACGCTGCAAGGTGCGGGGAAAGACTGCTGTTTCCTTGCGTGCGCCGGTGTCATCAATATGAGCCAGCCGTCCGCCAAAATAGCTGGGTTCGACATCCAAACCAACGATCCGGCGGGAATCAACATCACGGCGGCTGACATTGC
>JAZDIW010000026.1:0-4272 GCA_043804575.1 bacterium | reverse complement strand
GTGGCCCGAACTACGGGACGCAAGCCTATTTTGAATGGCAGACTTCCTCAACGGACAGGGCGCAATCGGAATCGCACGCCCCGATTCTCGCGTTCCAAATTTGGCCGAATCCTTTCAACGAGACGGTGCAGTTTTCCTACTTTCTGCCATCCGTCAGTCCTGTTGCCATGACGATTTTTGACTTATTGGGGCGGTGCGTGCAGAAAGTGGAATATCCCGTGCAGCAGATTGGATGGCATCGCACTTCGTGGCAGCCAAGCCATTTGCCCTCGGGTATCTATTTCGTCCAACTCGAAACTGGTAATCGAAGCTTTGTGCAGAAAATCCATTTTGTGAAGTAGCGAGGCAAATCACCGCCGAGACGGGTCCTCAACCCAAGAATCCGCCGAGGCAGATTCTCAAATCCATAGTCCGTCGAGCCAGGTTCGCAACCTGGCCGGAACAATCGCGCGGTGACAATTCCGCGATGTCGGCTGCTTGCCGCCGACCCAAGCGCACTGCCGTGCGGCACTACAAAATCCTGTATTGCCGCGGTATGTGTGCCACATGCCCGGCATGGAGAAAAATGACCGCCGTGGCGGGTGCCCTCACCCGCCCGGCATTAGTGAGGCCGGATGTCCTATAAAATCGCAGCCGATATTGTCGTCGGCATCCATCTCCTTTGGATTCTCTTTATCATCCTCGGGGCATTGCCCGGACGGCGCTGGCTGTCCGTTCGATTGCTTCATTTGGGCTCCATCATCTTTTCTCTCATGTTGCAATCCTTCGGCTGGATTTACCCGCTGACGCATCTGGAGGTCTGGCTGCGGCATCAGCAAGCGAAAATGCTCGGCTATAGCAGCGGCTTCATTGCGCACTATCTCGAGAGAATCATTTATCTTGATGTGTCCCCTATAGATATTCTTATCGGTACCGTCGTCGTGATTCTCTTTTCGCTTTTTCTTTATCAGCCATGGCGGCGGTCGTTTTTTGAGAAATAAATGTAGGGGTAGGTCTGTGACCTGCCCTGAGATATGCCGGGATGAAAGAGACATCTCAACAATACTTGCGGGCGTGCCTTGTCTTCTCACTGTTGGTTTTTGCCGCGGCGTGTTCGAAATCAGGCGGCAAACTTGGAAATGACTATGGAATTGCCTATCTTCCACTACGCGACGGACAAAAATTCGTCTATCAGCGCGAGTGTGATGGGCGGGTCGAGCCGATTGTCATGGAATTGAGTTTTGTCCAAGGTGACCTCGAGACGCCCGAGTTTCGCGTGGACGCGTCCGGCATGGGGGACAGGTTTCTTCGGCGGCAGGGCAACGCGATTGTTTGCCTCATGGAGAGGCCGCCCGCGCGACTGAGAGAACTTGCACAAGGAGAGCTCTATCTCTCGACTTGGCTCTTGGACGGGGCGACGCCCGGCACTTTCTGGGAAGATGAAGATACGGGACTTCGGACGGCGGTGGCGGGCTTTGAGAGCGTGACGACGCCCGCGGGCACTTTTGAGAGTTGCATGAAAGTCACCATTGAAGCCACAGAAATTCTTTGGGAAGTGACTGAAGAGCGCATCCGACGCGATCAGCTCTCGCCGGAGCAAGAAGATGCCATCTGCGAAGACCTTTCGCAGATTTGCATTCGCTGGTTTGCGCGGGGCGTCGGCTTGGTCAAAGAAGAGCACGGCGCCTGCCGAATGGAATTGATTTCCTATAGATGATAGTTGGAGAAGAGAAGTGAAACATCCTATGGTTATGATGAAGCTGCTCTGCGCCGTGTGCGCCGTCGTGATCGCAAATGGGATTTTGGCTGTTGAGCTGAGCAGTCGCCGCTACCATGAGCCGCGGCCGCTGACCGAGATGAAAGCGGCGCTGGATACGGTGAAGAGTTGGGACGACCAGATGGCGGTTGTCGCCGATTTTTTGAAACAATATCCAAAGGAACTCGAACTGCAATTCTTTGCGCTCGGCTTTCGATTGGCGGATAATCCTCGCATGACGCGCGCCGATTTTGAGAAGAAATTGCAGGAGAATCCGGGCGACATTGCCGCGCTATTTCTTGCCGGACGCGCCGCGGCAACGCCCGACGAGCGATTGAATTTCGCAGAGCGCATCCTTGAGAAAGATGTCCAAAATTACTGGGGCCTTCTGCTTCTGGCTTGGCATTATGCAAGTCTCGAATCCCCCAATGTTGACAAAGCCGAGGAGAACTATCTCAAAGCGATTTCCGCGGATAACTCGCTGCCCTATGCGTTCCGGGAATTGGGGAAGCTCTATCAGACGCAGGGTCAAAAGGAGAAAGCGGACGAGATGTTCGTACTCCTCGGTCAAATGATGCCGGAGAAATTCGAGCCCGTGCGCATGCGCGTTGGCTTGAAAGGTGCAAATTATCAAGAAGCCCTGGCTTTGACACGAGAATTCCTTAAAGAGTATCCGACGAATTCCGCGGCGTTGGAGACGGAAGCTCGGCTCGAGCGCGAGCTGAAAGATTGGCGCGGCTACATTGACGCGTGCCGCCGACTTCATGCGGCCAAACCCGAGGGGGACAATGCCTACAATCTGGCGTGTGCGTTTTCGCTGGGGGGTGAAACGGATTCGGCATTCACCTACTTGAAATTTGCCGCGCAGAAAGGCTTCACCGATCTGGAGCAATACAAAGAGGATGAGGATTTGATTCCGCTGCATGATGATAAGCGTTGGAGCGAACTACTGGTCACGGTGGAGACGGCCTATGTGCAAGAGATGATGCGCCAGAGGCAGGAAGCCATCGCCACGAAGACGGAGCGCAAAGAGAAGGCAGTCGGCAGCCGCCAAGACATGCCGGCACCCGATTGGGCGCTGAAAGATTTTTCCGGCAACGAAGTGAGCTTAGCTGCTCTGCGCGGCAATGTCGTCATCATAGATTTCTGGGCGACTTGGTGCGGGCCCTGCCGCAAAACCATGCCGCTCATAGACAAATTCTTCCAAGAGAACAAGCGGCCCAATGTGAAAGTCTTCGGCATCAATGTCTGGGAACGCCAGAAAGATCCCGAAAAGGTGAAGAGCTTCGTCAAATCGAATGGATTCAAATTCCCGATTCTCTTTGGCGATGACAAAGTAGCATCCAATTATGGCGTAAAGAGCATCCCCACGCTCTTCGTGATTCAGCCCGACGGCAAAATCGCCTATCGCCATGTCGGCTACAATCCGAATATCATGGAGACACTGACCTGGCAGGTGGACGAGATACTGAAATCGAAGAAATCCGAAGTCAGAGACGAGTAAGGGCTGAATTAAGCAAGGAGTCTAAACGCCTTGCCCGTCCATATTGCGCCATAGGCTGCTTGATACCGATCTCACACAGACCCTCCGAGGCATCCCTCCTTTCCTCTCATTCTGCGATTCTTTCATCGCAACCCGATAGGTTGATTTTTCGCAACCTATTGGAAATTGGCGGGTAAAAGCATTCCTGACCCACCCATAACCCGTTGCAACTCATAGAGTTCGGACTTGACTTTTTCGTTCCCACAATATATATTGGGGTATAATAGAAACCTACTAAGTATAGTTGGGTCTCGCGGTCAGATTTCAAGCAGGCAGAGGCCGTCTGCCGTTGCGTATGTGATAGGGCATATGAGAATGGTGTTATCGTTTGGCCCTCACGCGTGTTGGTTTGTGCGAATCTACTCGGTTGACGGCGACGACATCTGCTTGCTCATATATAAATGATGCGCTAAGCGAATACGATGTCGAAGCCTGGTTTATCCAGGGAGGTGTGAGGAAAAAGGCCCCGTCCGCGCTCGGACGGGGCCTTTTGTTTTCTTGACTCTTTTCGGATATATTGCTATACTATACCGATTTTCACGCATTCACGGGCAGGTCACAGACCTGCCCCTACAATAGGTCTCGCCGAGGCAGGTGCCCTCACCTGCCCGGAATCCTGACGGGCGCACACACCGGTGCGCCCCTACATCTGTTGTCTCGCCGAGACGGGTTCTCAACCCGTCCGGAATCCTCTGTCCGCGACCGGAGGTCGCGGCTAGAAATCCGAAATTTGATCGCCGTGGCGAGGGTGTTACTCGCCCGGCCCTGCAAAACGCCGCCGCCCAAGGGTGTCCACACGCGCAATGGCGGTAAATCCGTGAAAAAAACCAATGCCCGACGAACACGGCATCCCCACAGACGAGGAAATCCAGAAATGGCGCGCCCGCTGGATAGGCGAGAATGCTTATCGCGTTGATGATGTCGTCCGCATCCTTCAGGAAGACCCCGAATGGGGAGCGAAGAAGATTGTCGAACTCCCGTGGTATACGGAAGA